>JAYYHB010000388.1:0-4623 GCA_036157095.1 Pseudomonadota bacterium | reverse complement strand
ATCAGGACCGATGACTATGGCGGCAGCCTTGAAAACCGCCTCCGCTACCCTCTCGAGGTGTTCGGCGCGATGCGTGCCGTTTGGCCCGCGGAAAAGCCGATGTCGGTGCGCATCTCGGCGACGGACTGGACGGGCGACAACGGCGTAGACGGAAGCGAGGCGGTCGAGATCGCGGAGGCCTTCCGCATTGCCGGGGTCGATATCGTCGACGTGTCGGCGGGCCAGACATCCATTGAGGCGCGCCCCGTTTACGGCCGGATGTTCCAGACACCGTTTTCAGACCGCATTCGCAACGAGCGCAACATACCCACCATGGCGGTCGGCAACATCTACGAGCCTGACCATGTCAACTCCATCCTTATGGCCGGGCGGGCCGACCTTGTCTGTCTGGCGCGTCCGCATCTTGCCAACCCCTACTGGACGCTTCACGCAGCGGCGGCGCTTGGCGACGAGGCTGCGGCATGGCCGGACCCCTATCTTCCGGGGCGGGACCAGTTGCAAAGGCTCTCCGAACGTGGTGAAGGATTCGGCATTCGCGTCTGAACGGCATGGTCCGGGCGAGCCAAATTGACGGAGGTGGAATGAAAACCGAGAACGGAGAGGAGACTGTGGATCTGTCGCACAGAAGAGTTCTTGTCACGGGTGGGGGAAGCGGACTTGGCCGAGTTCTGGCGGTCGAGTTTGCGAACACCGGCGCAGAGGTCCATGTTTGCGGACGTCGCCGGGAGCCGCTCGATGAACTTGCCTCCGGGCGAAAAAACGTCTTTGCGCACAAGCTCGATGTTGCAGACGAGGACGGCACCGAGGCCATGTTCGATTCCATCGGCCCGGTCGAGATTCTGATCGCCAATGCCGGCGTCGCCGACAGTGCGCCACTGCACCGGACATCCAGCGAGATGTGGCATCAGATCATGGCGGTCAATCTGACCGGCTGCTTTCTGACCTTCCGTGCCGGGCTGAAACGGCTTCAGGACGCGAAGGCGCCATGGGGCCGTCTCATCGCCATTTCATCGACCACCGGCCTTTCCGGGCACAAATATGCAAGCGCCTACAGCGCCTCGAAACACGGCGTCAACGGCCTCGTCCGGTCCGCGGCAGCGGAACTCGCCGGTAGCGGCATCACAGCCAATGCTCTTTGCCCAGGCTATCTCAATACCGAGATGACAGGCCGCACAATCGACAACATCGTCGGCAAGACTGGCAAGAACCGGCAGCAGGCCACCGAAATTCTGGCAGGCATGAGCCCGCTTGGAAGGCTGATTGCGCCAACGGAAGTCAGCAAGGCGGCGCTGTGGCTGTGCGGCCCGGGAACGGATGCGGTAAACGGGCAGACAATCGCGATCAATGGTGGTGAAAGATGACCCTGCCTCAAGGCATTGCAGAACCCGATGGCGCCCATGCCAGCATAACCGTTCCGCTTTCGAAGCAACGTTTGCGGGTCTGGCTCAGGCTGCTTGACAGTAACCGCGAGATGCTTGGACAGCTTCGCGGGTCGCTCCGCGCCGAATTTGACACCACTCTGCCCCGCTTCGACGTGCTGGCCACCCTGGACCGCTATCGCGACGGGCTCCGCATGAGCCATCTTTCGGCTCATCTCAAGGTCTCTAACGGCAATGTGACCGGCATTGTCGACAGCCTGATCCATGAGGGGTTAGTCACACGCCGGGTGGACAGTGATGACAAGCGGGCGACCACTGTTCGTCTCACTCGGCTTGGCATCGACAGGTTCGCGGCCATGGCACGCGCCCATGAAAGATGGATAGACACGATGTTCACGGAACTGGACAGCCATGCGCTGGACCAGCTTTCTTCACTTCTCGACCAGCTTCACGGAGGCCCCAAATGACCACCATGCGGAATTTCGCGCCCGTGCATTTCGACTGGCAATGGGATGCTGGCATTGCCACCGTCAGCCTGCATGGGGCGGCACGCAAGAACCCGTTGACCTTCGAAAGCTATGCCGAGCTTCGGGACATGTTCCGCGAACTGGCCTACGCCGATGATGTTGACGTGGTGGTACTGACCTCGAATGACGGAAACTTCTGCTCTGGCGGAGATGTTCATGACATCATCGGGCCGCTGGTGGAAATGGATATGAAAGGGATCCTGACCTTCACCCGTATGACAGGCGATCTCGTCAAGGCAATGCTTGCCTGCGGAAAGCCTGTTATCGCAGCTGTCGACGGCATCTGCGTCGGCGCAGGCGCCATCCTGGCGATGGCTGCTGACATGCGTCTTGCCACCCCCGAAGCCAAAGTGGCTTTCCTGTTCACCCGCGTCGGCCTTGCCGGATGCGACATGGGTGCCTGCGCCATGCTGCCGCGAATCATCGGTCAGGGACGCGCCGCCGAACTGCTTTACACGGGCAGGACGCTGCAGTCTGACGAGGGGTTGTTCTGGGGCTTCTGGAACGCCGTTCACCCGGCCAACGAGATCGACAAGGCTGCCCGCACGCTCGCGGAGCGTGTGTCCAGCGGGCCTGGTTTCGCGCATATGATGACCAAGACGCAGCTGAACCAGGAATGGGCAATGAGCTTGGAAACGGCGATTGAGAGTGAGGCGCAGGCGCAGGCAATCTGCATGCAGACCGAAGATTTCCGACGCGCCTACCGTGCTTTTGTTGCAAAGGATAAACCTGTTTTTGAGGGTGACTGATGGCGGACCGCAGCTTTCTTGACTGGCCTTTTCTCGAAGATCGCCATCGCGTGGTGGCGGCGGAGCTTGACGCCTGGTGTGCCGCCAACCTCCCAACAAGCCATGATGACGTCGACGCCGCCTGCCGTGAACTGGTGTCGCGGCTCGGAACCGATGGATGGTTGCGGCATTCGGCCAATCTGGACAGGCCGGCGCTGGATGTCCGGTCGCTTTGCCTGATCCGCGAGACATTGGCCCGCCACGACGCTCTGGCCGATTTCGCATTTGCAATGCAAGGCCTCGGCATGGGGCCGGTAACCCTGTTCGGTGATGAACGGCAAAAGCAGTGGTTGCAGCGGACAACGGCTGGAACAGCAATTGCCGGCTTCGCGCTTTCAGAACCTGCGAGTGGCTCAGATGTCGCCAATCTGGCCACCACTGCCGCGAAGGATGGAAGGAACTGGGTTTTAAACGGTGAGAAGACATGGATATCGAACGGTGGCATAGCTGACATATATACTGTCTTTGCGCGGACTGGCGAAGCGCCGGGCGCAAGGGGCCTATCCTGTTTTTTGGTACCGGCCGACACGGCCGGCCTCAAGATCGAGGAACGAATTGATGTAATCGCACCCCATCCGTTGGCGCGTCTTTCCTTTGATGGAATGCGGCTTCCGGAAAGTGCCCTGATTGGCAACGCCGGCAAAGGTTTCGGGATCGCCATGGCGGTTCTGGACGTTTTTCGCTCCACCGTTGGTGCGGCAGCTCTTGGGCTTGCGCGACGCGCGCTTGATGAAGCCCTGGCTCGTGTCACAACGCGCGAACTTTTTGGCGCACCAATGGCGATGATGCCTACAGTCCAGGCAAGCCTTGCCGAAATGGCACTCGACATTGACGCGTCGGCTTTGTTGGTTTACCGCGCCGCCTGGACAAAGGACGCTGGGGCAGAAAGGATCAGCCGCGAGGCTTCAATGGCAAAGCTTCACGCGACCGAAATAGCACAGAAAGTCATAGACAAGGCCTTGCAACTGCATGGGGGCGACGGCGTCCGCAGCGGCCAGGCCATCGAGAAACTCTACCGAGAGGTTCGGGCTTTGAGAATTTATGAAGGCGCCAGCGAAGTTCAGAAGCAGATTATCGCAAAACAAATGTTGAGCTCCTTTGAGGCCGAATGATTTTCTCGTCGAAATAAGCCATTGCTGCAATGTGTTTGTTCTGGTCCTCGATTGTACAGCTTTGACATATGTCACTGATGTCACTGAAAATTGTTTAGGCTCTCAGACGTGCCATGATTAATCGACCCAACATCCTGATGATCATGACCGACAACCAGCCGGCTGACATGCTCGGCTGCTATGGCAATGACGAGGTGCTGACACCGCATATCGACCGGCTTGCCGCCACCGGCACACGGTTCAGCAACGCCTTTTGCGTGAATGCCATGTGCTCGCCATGCCGGGCCTCGGTCCTGACCGGGCTGATGCCGTCGGCTCATGGTGTGCACACCTGGCTGGATGACGGGCTGGCATCCGAATGGCCCGAGGACTGGAACGCCATTGGCGAATTCGCCACCCTTCCCGGGCAGCTGAAGTCCGCCGGCTACAGCACCGCCCTGATCGGCAAATATCATCTCGGCCAGCCCTGGCGCGCGCCTGCCGACTATGATCACTGGGTGACATTCCCGCATGGTCATACCGTCAGCTTCCATGGCAACCGGATGATCGAGAACGGCAAGGAGTCCGTTCATGAGGGCCATTCGGTCGATTTCTTCGCCGACCGTGCGGTGGATTATCTGGGATCGCGCAGGAGCGAGCCGGACCCCTTTTTCTGCTTTGTTCCCTTTAACGGCCCCTACGGCCACTGGCCGGCCATCCGCGGCGAATCACAAACACGCTTTGACGAAATCTACCGCGACCTGCCGCTTCATTCGATCCCGCGCGAAGGTTTGAACAGGCGCGTCATCGAGCGTTACACGCAGCGCGTCGTCGAGGC
>JAYYHB010000387.1:0-4119 GCA_036157095.1 Pseudomonadota bacterium | reverse complement strand
TTTCAAATGCCAATCCTGCTCCCATTCAATGGCCATGAAATCAGGCATCTCACATCCATGCACCCAAGCTTCCGCCAGATTTTGTAACAAAATAGGAAAGCCCATGGGTTGCTTGAGGTGGCTCATTGAACACACCGTGGTAAGAAACATTGCGGAGTAGTTATGGCCAAACTGAGCCAACTGGAAGGCGGAAATTGCCATTTCATGAAGACTCGTTGTCTGATAACCGGCCACCAAATGCCAGGTATCGTGCATTTGTAAAATGCGCGTATTTAGATATCGCAGCGCTGGACTAAGACCCGCAAGGCCTATCGCGTCGCGGTCGAGCACCTCAGGATCGAATCCGTTGTCGACCCACATACTGAGCAGCTCCCTGGCCAAACTACCATCAGGAAACTCTGCCAGGCCTGATAGTGAAATCATGGGCGGAACCGATTTGTGCTGGGCATTGTCGGATCCAGAGTGCGCAAGTGCTGCAGCCTCGCTGAGTTCGGCATAACTGTCATCAAGCGACGGACTTAGCGACGCCACCGCAACGGTAATCGATGTCGCGTCATAACCCTCTTCCGGGCCGTTCAACGTTTCTCGAAACTGCTGCCAAAAACGGTCGGGTATCGGAGCACTGTTCGCTTGAATCTGAGCGAGGTCACAATCAAGTCCGAGGTGCGTCCGGCAGATCAAGTCAAACACCTGAGGAATGGCTCCTGGTGCCGCAAAAGACGCCCAGAGCATGGCACCACAAAGCGTTGCTTGAGCCTCAGCATCTCCTTGTGCAGCCGGTTTCACGTTCGCAGCAAGGGCTAGCAGATTCGGGCGCACGCTTTTTTCGCGAAGCAGTTCAAGATTGATCGACACAGCCGTGAGCCTTTTACTTTTTATCGACGCCAAGTATGCCGCACCAGGCGCTTCAGCCGCTACCGCGTTCTCGCTTGGTAAAGCCTCTGGAAGCATTGCGACAGGCCACATATTATGGGCAGTGGAAGAGTATCGCTCCCGGTGGGGTGCGCGGCCTTCAAAGCCGTTGAGGCGCGATTACGTGCCTGGTGGGTTCGACTCCTACCTCTTCCGCAACTTAATCCGATAAATATTAAGATAAATTAAATAGCTAGGGCGAAATTTGTACCCTATCTACTAATTAGTACCCGCTTTGGTACCCGCTCTTTTTGATCACTCGTTCGGGCTGAACTCTACGAAAAACTGGGAACCTCCAGCTCCGCGTAAGTAGCTGCAGTTTGAGGCTGGCTACGTTAGAGGTGATCTTCGAAAATAATAAAGCCCCAGATGAGTAATCAACCGGGGCTTTGTGTATTTACTTTAGTATGTACACCTGATGTTGCAATGTGTCACCACGTGCATCAGATCTGATGACGTCAAAATTTTGAGAACCATCGCTTACATGCACAGTGTTGTGCATAACGATCGTGGAGCCTTCCCGGTGCCAAACTCCAACAAAATACCCAGAGACAACTGTTTCGGCATCTATAACGCCGCGACCATTGCCTTCAACGAAGCCAGACGAACGATCTGCGCCGTAAGTTAAATTGTAAGTGGTATATACCTTCCCGTAAGCGCCCATCTTCCCACTAGCAGTAATGGTTGTCTGATCTGTGCCGACATCTAATGAAGTTACATTCATAGTGCTATCTGGTTGCCGTGCCTCAAGTGCCATCTTGGCGCCATGATCATCTGCAACGGCCGATACCGCCGCCAGTGATAACCCAAGTATCAATGCAATTAGTCTCATCATCATCTCCCTATTGTTGTTGATTAAAGAAGGCTGCTAGTTAGTTTGGCAAATTGCAACGGAGGGATTCCACGCTTACGCGACGATTTAAGCATGAGGCTCAAAACGAATGTCATTCATCACAGGTACCGCTACGTGTGCGGCCCGCAGGGTGTCGCCAGCAAACGAAAGAACCCAGTAGCCTCGAGTGACTCATTGCCGATCATTCGCTCAAATTAAGGGACAAACTAAGGCAACGTTACACACTTGCCCTGATTGATTAGATACGTCCAACCTTTCTTACCGATGGCAGGGAACAGTGTTTTCAGAAAGAAATAATTAGTCGCTTTGTCGATGTAAACCGTCTGGAATGCCTGTCGGCTATCAGGCAAAGTGCCAGCCAGGTTAAGTTGAAGATAGTTGTCTGACTCAAAGATGATCTCAAACCTGTCAGCATGTTCATCACTAAACCCATCACCTGAACGAATGTACCGCCAATCAATGCCGCTGGAAGCTTCGTCGCAGAGGTAGGTCTCACCCCAACAAACAGCACTCATCAGTGACAAAAATAAACCTTTGAAGATGTGTTTCATGTTTGTCCAAGGGTTCACGTTTTTGTTTTTTATGATCCGCGGAACGCCTACAGTATTTGAGATTTTCGCCGGCTAGACAGATGAGTCTGTCCTTTTGTTGTAGAGGATTTGTTCAAAGTATCTGACATCTAATATACGGGGTGTGCTTTAAGCAGTTTAGCGATACAACGTATTCACCCTTTGAGTACGCCGAGTTTATAGTTTCATTACCTTAAGCACGTGCTCTCTGCCTTGTCTGGCAGTCTGCACCGTCTTCTTTTCAAATAGGTCTGAGGCGAACAAACGCGGGTTTTTGATCAACTTCGCTGGTCGAATCGGTAACGCTGCTTTAGCATCATAGTGGTATTCAGACAGTTTTAAGAGCAATGTTGTAGCTATTTATCTGGCAAGGCTACTGATTCCAGCGCCTCTAATCGTTGAGTGAGCACTTCAATTTTTTGTTCAATCACTTGCCGCTCTAATGCGTCATCTGCACCACGCAGAACCTCCCCTACATTCTGAGGAACAAATAGCAAAAAAACAAAGAACGTGTTCGCCTCAACGAGGTGCCAATTCTTTTTAGCAAAGTCAATTGATGATGCTCCCCCTGTGTAGAGAGAAAGAATAAACGCTGAGATGTAGGCGTAGGTGCCAAAAGCCATTCCCAATGAGCCAAAGGTTATCGCCCTGCGATCTAGATCTTCAGCAGAGCCAAACCAAGCAATTAGGGATATAACAAGGGACAAGATCACCCCGGCCAAAGAAGCATCCGCAATCGTTGTCGCGATAGGAGTATCTCTGTCTTTGGCTAGGTATATAGCGGTGATAAAAAGCGCTAAAAATAGCGCGGGTACTCTAAGGTCTAATAAAGCGCCTAGGCCGACAGCATTCGCAATAGCCCAAAGCGAAAGAGCGAGAAATCCCGCTTGAAAGAGCCAAAGTTCAACTAAAGAAATATGGTTATCGCTTGGTAAAAACTCACCGTCATTCCACAAATAGCCAACCACTGACAACACTCCACCGTAAAAGGATGTTAAGAGAAGGATAGCAGCCGCTGGACCAATCTGTTTGTAATCCTCCATATAGGTTGCCATTCCAAGCAGACCCACGCTTGTATAAAGCAGGCCCATTGGCAATGCCATTACGCACAACAACTTTCCAAAAGGAAGTTGTCGTCTGACACGCAAATAATATGCTGTGAATAGCGGAGCCCCGATGCTCAACGCTATCGCCATTTGATCATTGAATAAACTAGGGCCCCTTGAACTAACTCCGCTCAAAGCTCTCAGGAAAAAAGAGACTGCGATAACAATGACAACAATCCGTAAAACGAACGTCCTCGCTTTCTCTAACCGTGACGAATTCATCATGATAGTGCCCTCATGTTTACGGCTACTTTAAGCGGATCTTGCGGATACCAGCAGCTTCTCTGACCAAACTCCTGCTTGACCATATCTTCACTCCTGTCCTTCAACAAGCAACAGGAGAAAACCATGGACCCATCAACTTCACAACTACTTCATATGCCTCAGGTGCAGTCACAGTTAGGCCTGAGTAAATCTCAAATTTACAGACTGATAGAGCAAGGGAGTTTTCCCAAGCGGAGAAAAGTCTGCCAAAGGGTCTCTGCTTGCCTGTCTGACGACATTGAGATTTGGATGGCCACCATCATGGCGAAGCTCATAGGCCGTTAAGGCTCGTAGAACACAGGCCCATCCATCTCAGCATCGATCCACCAGAAACCCTGAACCCACTCCAAGTCCTGAATACCATCCATAGATGTGCTCCCTCTCTGTACTGTGAATGATCGTCAGGATGTGCCGA
>JAYYHB010000386.1:0-2873 GCA_036157095.1 Pseudomonadota bacterium | reverse complement strand
TACTCTTCGTCGAAGAGATTGTTTACTGTCGCCATAACCTCGTAGTTGTTGGTCAAGTAGCTTAGAGAAGTTGTCCACACGAAATAGGAGGGCAAAAGGGTCGATTCAGTGACGTCCATGTATGTCTCGTCGGCATATGTGAATCCCAAACTTGCCACCATCTCAGCATCACCGGCTGCAAACACGTAACTGCCGTACGCGCTAGCCACCGTGTCTGGTAGTCCAGGAGTATCTACCTCAGTTTGACTGCCGACAAAAGTCGACCGGCTTCCAGAGATTCTGCCGTTATATAAATCAGTGACAGCCAAACCATTTTGCTCCGCGAATTGGGCATGATTGATAACCGCTAGTGCGCCGTCACTTATTTCGGTTATGTCACTATTTGTCAGGGTAGCAGTCAAGTAGAACGATTCGTTAAATACGATTCGCGTTTCAGCTTCAAGGCCTTTGCCAAACTGTGCGATGATCGCCTGCGTCTGTCCGTCTCTGAATGTGCGCTCTTGATCGTAATAAGCAATCGCGGCGTAGAAGGCGCCATCCATTCCGCTGTACTTGAAGCCTCCCTCTGTGATTTCCGATGTCTGAACAAAGCTCATATCGGCGACGGCGCCAGGATTGATTCCACCGACTTGATTCGTGCTCAAACTAGATGACTCTGCGACTGTAATGTACGGACGCAGGCCAAAATCGGTGCTGTATGAAAGGCTGAAGTTATAGCTAGTTGCATCGTCGTCATCAGATAATGTGCCTCGGGTGTCATATGGTATGCCCAAAAGCGCTAAAGCATCGTCTCGAGAGTCGACGACGAACTGGTCATAGCGGCCACCGATTAACAGATTGAGCTTTCCAAAAGAAATGTCGCTAAGAAAAAACAAGCCCGTATTGGTCATTTTACTTTTTTGCTCACCATTGAAATTCCTTCTTACCGTTCCATCGAGTCCGATAGGCGCCCCGTCTTCATCATAAAGAATCGTTGCGTTGGCCCAGGGGTCGACCACGGCCCAGTCTATTCGGTCATCCGGTGTGGGGCCTACGAGCATATCTCGTCGGTCGAAATTTTCGTCCCACCACGCTTCCTTGTGATCAGTGTCTTCCTTTCTTACGTTCAGACCCACAATAGTCTGGGTGTCGAAGGACTCAGTGCTGTAGTCAAAGGTGAGACTTGACCTAATTTCCATATGCTCTACGCCAGGGTAAAGCGCCGTGAAGCCCCAACTTTGATGTTTCGTGTGGTCAAGGTAATCGTAGAAGAACTGGTTTTTCCAAGTTAGGTTTTCACCTAACTGAGTTATTACGTCAAAGTAAGCAGTGATTGCTTCTGTATCAGCAAAATCTAGGGGATCAATGTACGTCGTGCGATGGTTGATGGTCGATACTCCCACGTTTGTGATGGGGTTGATTACCGGGAAAGCACAAACATCCCTTGTGACGCCTTTGAATGTAAAAGTGAGGCCCTGCGCGTCACTGGGAGCGCAGAAGTTCGTCGTATTGCTAAATGAATTGTTCAGAAAGTAGGGCGCGAAAGGTGTAACGAACCCTGATTCTTGCGGTGTTAATCTATCTGCGCCAACGGTCCCAGTTGGATCATTTAAGGCTGACGGCGTTCCAGTAATGTACTGACCGCTATCGACGAGCTCCTGGGTCACCCTCGTCCACCCTGGAACCTGGACGCTATCCGAGGTTTGATACTGGATACCGAACTCGAGAGTCGTATTTTCGGAATAGTCCATGTCGAACGCTAGTTGCGCGAGTTCACTTGTGGGTGCGTAGCCTTTATAAAATGAGCCAGACTTCTCAACTTCGCCAAAGAAGTAAACTCCTGCTTGCCTGCCACCAGGTGCTGTGAAAGGTGCGCCATATTCGACTGCGAGTAACTTCTGATCATAGCTACCGAGAGTCACGTCGACCCGTCCGGTTGGATCGGTGATGTATTTGGCTGTCTCACTCTTGGATGTTTTTGGGGAATAGTTCAGTTGACCGCCAACGCTACCGTGCCCATATAGAGGTGAAACCGGACCTCGCAGGACCTCCAAGGATTCAGCTCCTCGGACAATGGTGTTGAATGCTCCGGGATTTGCTATTCGCCGAAATCCCCTGAAGTAGTTATCTGCAGCGGAGCCCCGTATATCCATTGCGCCGCGTATGCCGAAAAAGGAGCTGGTGAAAGCCCCAGGCGTAAGTCTCACCAGGTCGTCCACACTCCGCAAACCGTATGATTTAATCAAATCGGAACTGACTTCAGTAACAGACCGTGGAGTTTCTAGCAGCGTAAGGTCGAGTCCGAATGCGCCATCAGATGGTTCGCTGGGTAGGATGGTTAGATCATCGGTGACTTCAGAAATCACAAAATCTTCCAGTTCAGCGACGTCGGATTCGGCGGCCGCAACTGTATGCGTAGAAAAGCCTAATACTGAAAACGAAACTGCGCAGGCGACAGTTTTGAGGCGGTTTTTCATCATTTTCTCTCCAAAAGTGATAGGTTAATGTCCAATTTATGTGCAATTTTTGTGCCATCGGAAAATGCTGGTTAATGGCTTACAGCTGTGGGCAAAGAGGCATTTCGAGCCGAATTTAGTTCAAGACCAGAGAAATCGCCCCCGCTTTTTTTGTTAGCCTAAAAGCTCGGCATCTCCAAAATTAATCATCAAGGAAGCGGAAATCGGCAATGAGTCAGTTTACTTTTGCGACCGGATATAACGTTGGTTTCTTTCGTTGGTTGCAGGACGTCTTACCTTTCGCAAGCGGTATTAACGCTACTTTAATCTGCATTAGGCTGTCGACGTAGGTTTATTGGGATGTTGACTTGCTTTTTGGGCCGAGCTCGTGACACAGATCGGTGCGGACTTGCAAGCTGAAGCACTGTTTTGATGCAA
>JAYYHB010000385.1:0-6502 GCA_036157095.1 Pseudomonadota bacterium | reverse complement strand
GGGGTGTTCAGCTGCAAAACCTGCGTCAGGAGGAAGAGCGCATTGCCGGGGCAGGGGTGGTGGCAACCGAGGTGGAGCGACGCAGTCCAGCCTACGGGTTTGGCCTGCGCGCAGGTGACATTATTGTTGGAGCCAATCGCATTGCAGTAGAGGATATCGCGAGTCTGCGAGAAGCAGTGCGACGCGATAATCGGCAGCTGTTGCTGCGGATATTTCGCACCGGTCGTTTCTACTATGTGGTGATTCGCTAGTCATATTTTTGCGGCACGATCGTCGATCAGAGACACCTAATTCTTCACCACACAGTGCTAGTATCCCGACAGGCGGAAGCCGTGTTTTTGCGATTAAAATGGAAACAAGAGCAGCGATGGTACTGGTAGGGTTGGGATCTAATCAGGGCGAGTCGACAGAAATTGTCGTGGCGGCAATACATGCGCTCGCAGCTTTTGCTCAACCTAAAAGCTTGCGTTGCTCTGAACTTTTTAAAACGTCGCCGGTAAATTGTCCCCCAGATTCGGGTGACTTTGTGAATGCAGCCGTCGCCTTTGAGGCTCTGGATGATTTGCAACCAGAAACCTTGCTGCGTGAACTGAAGCGCATTGAGCGCGACTTCGGTCGGACGAAAAAATACGAGCGAAATGCCCCTCGCGAACTTGATCTTGATTTGCTGCTATTTGATCACCAGACCCGACAAAGCGACGAATTCACCCTGCCACACCCCCGGGCCGTCAACCGCCTTTTCGTCCTTAAGCCAGCAGCCCAACTGATGCCTGACGTAATTTGGCCCGGTTTGGGGAAGTCTATTGCCCGCTTACTCGATGAGCTAGAAACCGATGAAGAAGTTTATGCACTGGAGGAGCGCCCTCCTTTTTGCGTCGCTGTGGCTTAGTGCCAGCACCCAAGCTTATCAAGGCGAGCTGCACCAACAGCTGACATTTATGTCAGCCAAGCAGCTAAGCCGCTGCATGACAGTCTGGCAGGATATGAACAACGCACTGGCGCAACACAGTTACGACCCGTTTTCTGCGCTTGAGATGCGCTATGTCGTTCGGGCAAACGTTGCCAACGCCAAGGGTAATTTTTTCGGACGCATGTTCCGTTGGAATTACTATGACGTTACCCGCGATGAAAGTCAGCGTGTCATAGGTATGTTCGCTACGCGATTTAACTCTCGCTTCGAGGAGGTCTTGGTGCAACTCGAATCTGCTCCCAAGTCTCGGCAAAGACTGGAGGCTTTTGGTGAACTGCTGAGCTATTTGCAGGACGTTTCTACCCCCCCGCGAGTAGTGCCCGTCTATACCGGGCGCTGGTGGGCTTTCAATATGCAGGATCGCTTTGATCGTTTTCCTATTGATGATTTGCGCCTGGAATCCAATGGCCCGAAGCTATGTGATGAGATCGCGGAGATCGGAGAGGGGCTCGTAAACGATAGTATAGGGGCTGGGCTGAAATCGTTGCTTACCGAGACCGCGGCAAACACGCTGACTTCTGTGAATCAGGAGATTCCAGGAATGCCGGCGAACTGGACGTCGTTTTGGAAGCCTTCGGAAAAAAACAGTGGCGCGGATTTCGGTGACTATGGCAAGGCCGGCAATAATTTTGGTAACCGTGTGGAGTTTCGCTGCGCCACCAAGGCGGAGCCCAAGATGCGCTGTTTGCTGCTCACGGACGATCCGCTCTATCAAGAGTTTGCCTTTACACGCCATCGTGACGCACTGCGCTCTACTATGCTCGCCATGCTGTTAGTACAACTACAAGGCGAGTTATGACACTGCATTTGGGTATTACCCCTTGGCAACTCAACGCGCCCAGCGCTGCGAGCATTGGCGAACAGGCTGCCTTTGCCGAGAGCCACGGCTATGAGTCGTTTTGGCTCCCAGAAAATCATTTCGGTGAAGGCGCGCTGCCAGACCCGCTGATGCTACTGGCGAGTGCTGCGGCGACAACGACATCGATCAAGCTGGCAACGACCTCCTACTTGCTGACCCTGCGTAATCCGCTGCAGGCGGCGGAGCAGGTCGCCGTGCTCGATCAGCTGAGCGGCGGCCGGGTGCTTCTTGGCGTGGGACGTGGCTATGCTCCGGAAATGCTGCGGGCATTTCACGTGCCGGTTTCTGAAAAGCGCCGCATCTTTGCCTGGACCCTCGGTCTGATGAAAGATGCTTGGGCAGGCGAGGCCATTTCACTAAATGGTGATGCGGAAAACGCGGTAAGGGTATATCCACTGCCAGTTCAGCGACCTCATCCCCCGATATGGGTGGCCGCCTTTGGTCCCAAGGCGCTCGCCCAAGCTGGGCGCATGGGTCTGCCCTATCTGTCGTCGCCCATGGAGAGTATTGCCACGCTGGCGGACAACTACGCCAAACACCAGCAGGCTTCCGCAGATGAAGGCGTGTCGCCGGCCTCGATCATTCCTTTAATGCGCACAGTATTTGTTTGCGACGACTCGGCTGAGATTGCCGCACTGAAGGATCGGCTCAGTCAGGAGGTGGACAATACTCGGCTTGTGCCCGGCGAAACCGTTGATGACTGGACGCTAATTGGAGACCGAGTTTTTGTAAGGGACGTGATTCAGCGTTACCAAGAAACTCT
Source organism: Pseudomonadota bacterium (assembly GCA_036157095.1). Taxonomy (GTDB): domain Bacteria; phylum Pseudomonadota; class Gammaproteobacteria; order Pseudomonadales; family Azotimanducaceae; genus UBA4421. Next base: position 3,910 of record JAYYHB010000385.1, on the reverse strand, counting down.
CGGCATGACGCATCTGGTGGCCACGCGATTGCGCTTACCGGGTTTAGCAGAGTCTAAACTTCGGGCTAGTGTCGCGCTCTTGGCCGAGACCCTTGCCTAGGTGACTTCTTGCGGCTCGGCATCGAAAAAACTCACTCGAAAACGTAACATCTTCGACTCTGCTGCGTTTAGCAGTTCATTTGAGGGGAAAGGGATGAGTTATCGAATTTTATGGCCCGCAATGCGCTGGCCCGACGGTCGCCAAATCGAAGAATCCAGCGTACCCGGCCATAGTGCCGAGTTTTGCGAGCGCTATACCGAGGTCACTGATGAGCAGTGGGCTAATTGCGACGCCGTTGTCAGCGTCAATGATATTCCTGAAGAGTATCGGGAGAAGATGACCAAGTGCCGTATCTTCGTCACCCCCAAGGTAGGTTTTGACAATATTGACGGCAAAGCCTGGGCTGAAATGGGGGTACCGCTTTGCAATGTGCCCGACTACGGAACCCAAGAAGTTGCCGATCATGCCATGGCGCTGATGCTGTCACTGATGAAGGGAATTACTTTCCACACTCGGGAACTGAAGAAAGACCCGCGTGGACTTTGGCGCCCGGCATTGAACCCATATGGTAAGCGGCTATCGGTTTGTACCTTTGGTGTCGTCGGTCTTGGTCGTATCGGCACCGCCACCGTGCTGCGAGCCAAGGCATTTGGCATGGATGTGGTCATGTATGACCCCTACCGCGAAAATGGCGCGGAGCTTTCTGTGGGCATTCGACGAGTGCATTCGCTTGAGGACTTGTTCGCTCAGTGTGATGTGGTGAGTTTGCACCTGCCGTTATCATTCGCCACGGAAAAGCTGATTAACGCCAAGGTGCTGTCACACTCAAAGCCCGGTCTAATTTTGGTGAACACTGCCCGCGGACCAATCATTGATTTGGATGGTTTGTATGAGGCTCTCCGAGCAGATCACGTGCAGGCCGTAGGCTTAGACGTGCTGCCGGAAGAGCCTGCTAACCCCGATCATCCTCTAATTAAGGCCTGGGCAACTGATGAGGAGTGGATAGATCACCGGCTTTTGATTACGCCGCATTCCGCTTTTTTCACCCCAGAGAGTGTTCACGACATGCGTTTTAAGGGTGGTGAGGTAATCGTGAAGTATTTGGACACCGGCGCCTTAGACAACTGTGTGAATCAGGACTGGCTCATCAACCCTCGATAGCGAAGGGCGAACGAAAACAAGAACAAAGGCACCATGGCAGAAGCACACGAGATTTACGAAAAGCGTCGTCAGCGACTATTTCTGGTGCTGTCTGGTATGTTCTTGGGCACCCTCGCCATGCTCAATATTTTGGGCATTAGTCGGTTTCTTGATCTTTCGTTTACGGTATTCGGCATTAATATCCCCATGGTGGTAGCGATCGGCGTGCTGCCTTATCCGGTGACTTTTATCTGCACGGACTTGATCAGCGAGCTTTACGGTGAGAAAAAAGCGCACGACATGGTGTGGATGGGTGTGCTGCTGAACGCCTGGGTAATCTTCCTGCTCTGGCTCGGTGGCGTACTCCCAGGCTTTGACCTGGATGCCAACGGACAGCCTCTGGTGGACGCGGCGGGCCGGGAGCCGACTTTTTTCGAAGTACGCGAGCTGGCCTTTGGTGCCGTCGCTGCCTCCATGGTCGCCTATCTGGCGGCTCAGCTTTGCGATGTGCGGTTGTTCCACTTTTGGAAGCGTCTTACCCGCGGTAAACATCTATGGCTGCGAAATAATGCTTCCACCATGGTCAGCCAAATTGTGGATACGACCGCGGTGATATTGGTGACCCACTTTTATGCCGCCGCCCTGCCTGTGATTGCCGATGAGCCCATATGGCCTCAGCTGGTGGTATTTATAGCCTCAGGCTACGTCTTCAAGCTGCTGGTCGCCGCATTGGATACCGGGCCGATTTACCTCGCCGTGCGCTACCTTCGCCCCTGGCTTGGCTTGAAAGAGAACGAAGAAGCCACTGGATAAGTCGCGGGCATTGCACTGGAAAGCCAGCTACCTTGGTGTAAATTAAAACGCGTTGGTTGAGCTGGTTTTTATTTAGACAAGAGATTAAGGCTATGACCCACGTTGGCGCGTTTGGCGCCCAACTCACCTATCTTGATTGCTGGATCAGGTGGCAGCCGGCAAGGAAATCATCATTACCAAACATTGCCAACCCGAGCTCGTCAGCCGAACCATATTTGCCGATTCAACCCTGCGCTCATCACGCCCGCCTTTGCGTTGAGCGCTGGCATGTGTGCCTTTGCTGCGCCAACCGGCGTGGGCAGGACCTCAGTGGAATATGTCAGCAAGCAAATCCGCGTGGACGGTATCAGCGGACACTCCGAAGGTTAATTTGTCGCAATAGCGAAACCACAGATAAACCCGAAGAGCGAAAGCCTTCGGGTTTTTGCTTTTTGGGTCTACTACTGCTGTTACGAGCAGAACTGCTCGCAAGAGCTTAGGAAAAGGACCCAGCAATGAACAGGGTAAGTGTCGCTCAGCGAGCTTTGAGGCTTCAAACAGTACTGCGCTGATCGCAGGGTTGTTAGATTGGGTTTTTGCGGAGTTCGGGCTTTGGATTACCGTATTTTTTCGCCATGATGACCTTGACCCTTTGCCTGACGTTGATGCTGCACCAGGCCTACGAAATCAGCGCTCAATCTGCCCCAGATTCGCGTTCATAACTGACCCATTGATTACTGGAGTTTGCGCGGCAAACAGCAGGGTGCGGGCAATTTCCGAGGGTTCGATCAAACGCCCATAAGCACTCATCTGAGCGATTTCAGCCATGAGGTCTGCCGGGATGTGATCACGCAGCATCTCAGTGTCGGTAAAGCCCGGATTGATGCAGGCGGTATGCACACCACTGCCCGCCAGGTCTTGGCAGGTGGCGCGCATCATACCGATGCTGGCGTGTTTTGATGTGACATAGCTAAAGCTACCGGGCACCGCTTTTTCGCCAAGGGTAGAGCCGACGTAGAGGATACTGGAGCCCGGGGACATGGATGGCAGCAACGTGCGGTTCAACACCGTTGGTGCAATCAGGTTGATCTCGTAGACGTTGCGCAATTCCTCCGGACTTATCTCTGCGACACAATCGTGGGCAAGACGGGCGGCGTTATGCACAAGGCATAGGGTATCAGCCTCCGCTATACCAGCGAGAAGCGTGGTCTCAATATCCGGCAAAAAGTTTGGGTCTGCTAGGTCGCATGTGATGTTAGTTACCCCATCAACATCGCATGCACTGCGCGAAAGGTTGATTACTGTGTAGCCCGATTCGAGAAAGACCGCAGCCGTTGCTAGGCCGATGCCAGAGCTAGCGCCAGTGATGACCAAACAGGGCATGGAGCCTCCCTAGGCGTTGCTGGCCCAACTTGCGCTGGCCCATTGTCCTTCGCCAGATGCGCAGCGCAGCACCATCTGATGGATGTCTAGCACCGCAATCTCTTCTCGCTTGAGCAGCGTCTCCAGAAGGTAGTGGGCGAGTTCTTCTACCGTCACGTTGCGAATGGGTAATAGGGTTAGGTCTCGGTCCAAGAAAGGAATGCGCTCACCGTTGAACATCACGTAGGTGTAGTGCGCGTCGGTTTCAATCTTCAGGTGCGGCGACCGGGTCGGCATGATTACCTGTTCGTCGAGGTCGTCGCACATCTGTTTTAGGGCGTTCTTCAGAATGTTGTAGTCGAAGGTCAAACCGTCGTCAGCAATAGCAGCTTCCGCATCCAAGGTAACTTGAAAGTTATGCCCGTGCAGGTTCTCTCGTTCTGTGTCGCTGAACAGCGTGAAATGCGCGGCGGCAAAGTGCAGATACTCTTTGCTGATTTCGATAGTGGTGGTTTGCATGGCCACAGCCTACCACCCATGCAAGTCAAAACCCTGTGAAGACGTCCGGGATTTATT
>JAYYHB010000384.1:0-3258 GCA_036157095.1 Pseudomonadota bacterium | reverse complement strand
GATAAATCCGGCGCGCTGAAACCTTCTGACGTCATTTCTGCTGTTGGTCAGGGCGATGCTGGCCCCATGATCGATGTGGTCGGTTGGCGTCTTGATGACGTTGTCGAACTAATTCGAGGCCCAAAGGATTCAACCGTGCGCTTAGCGGTACGCGATCCAGAAACCCAAGGCAGTGATACCAAAATCGTCACCATCGTGCGCAATACGATCAAGCTAGAAGAGCAAGCCGCACAGGCCAGCGTGATTACCATCAACGAAGGCGAGACTTCCCGCCGGATTGGCGTGATCGACATACCAACGTTTTATCTCGACTTCAAAGGCCAGCAAGAGCGAGATCCTAATTATCGCAGCACTACCAGGGATGTGCGCGAACTGGTAGATCGCCTTGTAGAAGCAGGGATCGATGGTCTAGTCGTCGACCTTCGCAACAATGGCGGCGGATCGCTGCAGGAAGCCGACACACTCACCTCGTTATTCATTCCGTCTGGACCAACGGTTCAAGTCAAAGCGAGTCGAAGCAGGCCAACAATCTACAGCAACGATGACGATGACGTGATTTACAACGGCACTATGGCCGTCCTCGTAAACCGGCTGTCGGCATCAGCATCGGAAATCTTTGCCGGTGCCATGCAGGACTACGGCAGAGCACTCGTCGTCGGCGGTCAAACCTTTGGTAAGGGCACAGTACAAACCATGATTCCCCTCAACCGCGGGCAGCTCAAATTGACCGCCGCAAAGTTCTACCGGGTCTCAGGACAGAGCACCCAGCACCAGGGCGTCATTCCCGACATCGATTTCCCGTCACTTTTTGACAAGGAAAATATTGGCGAAAGTACATTGGATGGGGCGATGCCATGGGATGTTATTGATGCAGCACAGTACGCCCCTATCGGCGAACTCAGCGCCTACGTTGCGGACCTGCGAGCAGGTCATCTGGCTCGTACCGCGAACGATCCTCACTTTAATTATTATCGAGCGCTAATGGTTAAGGCGGCAGAAAAATCAGAGCGGACTTTCCTTTCGCTGAATGAGTCCAAGCGGCGCGAAGAAAAACAGCAGGACGATGCTTGGCGTCTTGAGCTGGAAAATACTCTGCGCGCGGCTACCGGCAAGGTTGTTGCGAAGACCCTCGACGAACTCGAAGAGCTGCAGGAAGCCGAGGCAAATGCGTTAGATGGCGACACTGCCCTTGCGACAGAAGCAAAAGAGGCGGATCGGGAAGTGGTCATCGATAATCGCGAGATGCAAAACGCCGAAAAAACCGCGGTGACTGATGACATCGAGGAAATCGGTGAAGATCCGATGCTCCGAGAAACCGGGCGTATCGTCAACGACCTGATCGACCTTCTTAACGGCGACAGCCCCCGACTGACGCCGAGCCAACCTATGACGGCGAAAGCCGCTCCCAAAAAGCCTATACCTGCAGGCTAGCGACCTAGTTAACAGCTGCATACGAGTATTCATAGCAAGGTCATGCCTTCTTCCACGGCGACCTGCAACTCAGTCAATCGGTTGAGGGCCAGAAATGACTTGAGCGCAGGACACCGCGGATTAGACTTAGTTTATGGCAGGCAGCAAATCAGGTCGCGGTAAGTCCCGCAAACCGTCCAAAAACCACCCGTGGAAACTAGGGCTTTCCGGTCCGGTGTCCTATGGTGGAAAGAATCGCGGTAGCTGGGGAGGCTTCTATCGCCCACCGGAAAGTGCCAGCCCCGTCAAAACTCTGAGCCCGGCTGAGATTAAGGCCTTGGGTTTAGATTTGGTGCTGCCCATCGAAGAAATCATCGAAGCACGGCGCATGTGCCAACAGCTTCATCCAGATCGCGGCGGGGACCCTGCGGAGTTCCAGTACTGGAAGGAACGCTTGGATCGCCTGCGCCGGCGGGTGCGAAACTAGCAACTTTAATACGAGGGGAGTTTTGATGATTTACGGACTCACGGCAAAAATCGCCAAGAGCGCGCTCGTGTTTGTACTAGTTGGACTTTGTGCTTTCGCACGGGCGGACGATGCATTGCTTAACGAGGTCAGCCACCACTACGCAAAAAACGATGGAGTTAACATACACTATGTAAAGGTCGGTCAGGGGCCCTTGGTCGTCATGATCCACGGCTTTCCTGATTATTGGTACAGCTGGCGCGAACAGATGAACGCCCTCAAAGATCGCTTCACAGTGGTGGCCATCGATCAACGCGGCTACAACAGGAGTGATCAACCCGAGGGAATTGCTGCCTATGCTATGCCAAATCTTGTCGCCGATGTTGCTGCAGTTATCCGTGCGGAAGGTGCAAAAAAGGCAACCATCGTCGGACACGACTGGGGAGGCGCGGTAGCCTGGCAGGCCGCTTTCGCTCTTCCGCAAATGGTGGAAAATCTTGTCATTTTAAACCTGCCCCATCCGAACGACATGGCCAGAGAGCTATCTAGCAACGTCGAGCAGCAGCGCAATAGCGCCTACGCAAGGCGCTTCATCGAGGGCAGCGCGAATGATCCAGAGATCCTCGGCGGCTACCCGATGACTGCTCAAACTCTTGCGAATTGGGTTAAAGACCCAGCTGCCAAGGTGCGCTATGAGGCAGCATTTCAACGCAGCAGTTTCGCGGCCATGCTGAATTTCTACAAGGCAAACTATCCCCGCTCTGGGATCGACTCGGCGGTAGCACCGGCGACACCACCGCCCCAGCTGGCCATGCCCGCGCTGATCTTTCACGGACTAAAGGATAAGGCCCTGCACTCTGACGGACTGAATAACACTTGGGATTGGAGCAAGAAAGATGTCACTATCGTGACCGCTCCGGGGGCAGGACACTTCGTACAACAAGATGCTCCGGTGCTGGTCGGTGAGACTCTGCGCTGGTGGCTATCGAGCCGCTATAGGCTATAGCTTTCTTTCGTCAGAAGCAGTTTTTATTTCAAGGGGAGCAACTTGTCAGGGTCTGCAGAGAATCAAATAGAGACACCCACAGAATCACGAAACAGATTTAGTCCGGCCTACCGTAACTACGCTTTGGGCATATTGTTTGTTGGTTACATTGTTAATTTTGTCGATCGCTCCATTCTCTCACTCTTACTCGAACCCATAAAACTTGAGCTATCTCTGACCGACAGCCAACTTGGTCTGCTAGGTGGTCTTGCATTCGCGCTCTTTTATACGTTTTTAGGCATACCCATCGCGGCGTTGGCCGACCGGCGTAGCCGCGTCAAAATTTTGGCGGTCTCGATGGTGATATGGAGTGCGATGACCGCCCTCTGCGGCTTGG
>JAYYHB010000383.1:0-3033 GCA_036157095.1 Pseudomonadota bacterium | reverse complement strand
GATGCCGCCTGTGAGACCGATAATCAAGATAGAAATTCCTAACCTCGAGTGGTTCCCGATTCTATCTGGCTGGTCTTGGGAATTCGACCGCGGGTATGATCAACAGATGGAAAAAAAGTCGAAATATATCAGCGTTACCTTTGTTCAGCCTGACGGTATGCGGGAGTCCTATGAGGGGATTGTTGGCGACCATCTAATGGACGTGGCTGTCGATAACGGCGTTCGCGGCATCATCGGGCAATGCGGCGGTGGCTGTACTTGTTGTACTTGCCATGTATGGGTCGATCCGCAGTGGCAGGAAAGGGCCAAGGGCGCTAGCGGTGATGAACGCGAGCTGTTGAGCTACGCGCTAGGCGTTAACGAGCGCAGCCGATTAGCCTGTCAGATTCAGTTGACTCAGGAACTGGACGGGATCGTTGTGGAGGTGCCAAGTTAGACTGATTGAGGCCCTACACGATATCGTCGCGCTGACCGATTTTTGCCGCGCAAAAAAACAACAATCCGGCCATAACGATCTCGAAGACGATAAAGGTCGTCGCGAACTCAGCGCCATGCAGTGCCCAAGCAGTGGTTCGAAAAACTGCGGCCAGCAGCAACAGCAGACCGGCGCTTCGTAGGTAGTGCCCAACTTTTGTCACCGCTCCGGCAATACACATGACAACCAAAAAGACGAAAAAGGCGCTCATATCTCCGACCAGAGTGCTACGCCCAAGCCCATCCATATAGGACATGCCAAGACTGCCGGCTGCAGTTTCTGGATCAAGTAACCAACCTGCAGCCGTCGCTGCCATCAGTGCGCCAATAAGTCCCGAGATAATTCGATAAATCATCTGTGTATCCTACCTGGTGTCGCTGTTCGAGATCCTAGCCCCGTCATGGGGGCGGGATCAACGTTCAAAGTCATCGGTGATTGGGTTCGAGACCGACCGCCCGTATTATGCGACGAAGACAATAATTGCGAGGAAGGAAATGTCGCTAGCAGGCAAACGAATTGTGATCACCGGTGGAGCTGGCGTGTTGGGTCAGGGGGTAGCGCAGGTTGCTCAATCCCAGGGCGCAGACGTGGTCTTGCTCGATGTGGTGGCCGATGCGCCGGATATGGTGGGCAGCCTCATTCAAGTGGATCTCACCGACTCAACCAACCTTAAACAATGCTTTGAGCGGATCGGCCACTTCGATGTGCTTGCCAATATCGCCGGTGGATTTGCCATGGGCCCAGCAGTCTATGAGACCGATGATTTGATGTGGGATACCATGTTCACCATTAACGTGACGACCTTGAGGCGAGTGTTGAATGAGGCGATGCCGCGTTTGCTGTCTAGAGGGAGAGGCAGCGTGATCAATGTAGGCGCGCTTGGCGCGATGCGCGGCGCTCCGAATATGGGGGCTTACCTGGCCTCTAAATCTGTGGTGATGCGCCTCACCGAATCTCTAAGCGAGGAGGTCAAGGACGCAGGAATCAATGTAAACGCCGTACTCCCTTCGGTAATTGATACGCCCAGGAATCGGGCGGATATGCCCGACGTTGACCCTGCATATTTGGTGGATCCTCAAGATCTAGGTCAGGTGATTTGTTTTCTAGGCAGCGATGCCGCAAGGGCCGTGCATGGCGCATTGGTTCCCGTCAGCGGCCTGTCGTGAAGCACCGCTTTATCAGCGCAAACTGTCGTTGCAGACCGCAGCCTTACTCCATCACAGGAATGTTAAAGGCCGCACCTTGGGTCTCACCGTCCGGCCAGCGTTGTGTAACGGTCTTGGTCTGGGTGTAGAAGCGGACGCCCTCCATGCCGTGTTGGTTGGCATCTCCAAAGGCCGAGCGCTTCCACCCACCAAAACTGTGGTACGCAACGGGTACAGGAATGGGTACGTTAATACCGACCATGCCCACGTCCACTCGCTGAGCAAATTCCCGTGCCGCACCGCCATTGCGGGTAAAGATAGCCACACCGTTACCATACTGGTGTTTTGAAGGCAGCTCTAGCGCGCCTTCAAATGTGTCCTCTCGCAGCACCTGCAGTACGGGACCAAAAATTTCGTCCTGATAGCTGCGCATAGTTGGCTTGACCCGATCAAACAGGGTAGGCCCAACATAAAAGCCGTTTTCATACCCCTGCAGTGCGAAGCCTCGTCCGTCCACGACCAGATCAGCACCCTCGTCCACACCCATTTGGATATAGTCTTCGATTCGTTGTTTGTGAGCGGCGGTGACAACAGGTCCGTAATCGGCACTTGGATCCGTCGAAATGCCTACATTTAGCTTGCCGAGCTCGCCACTCATGGCCTCAATAAAGCGGTCACCGGTCTGATCGCCTACAGCGACTACGGTCGACAGCGCCATGCAACGTTCTCCCGCTGAACCATAGGCTGCACCCGTGATGTCCAGAACGGCTTGTGCCATATCGGCGTCGGGCAAAATAATGCCGTGATTTTTGGCGCCACCCATAGCCTGCACGCGTTTACCCTGAGCCGCGCAGCCTTGATAGACATAGTGTGCAATGTCAGAGGAGCCGACAAAGCTGACCGCGCGGATGTCTTCGTGATTGATGATGGCGTCGACAGCTTCCTTGTCACCATTGACGACGTTGAGGACACCGGCTGGCGCGCCTGCTTCCATCATCAGTTCCGCAAGGCGCAGCGGCACACCGGGGTCTTTTTCCGATGGTTTCAGTATAAAGGTGCAGCCTGTGGCAACGGCGATCCCAAACATCCACATAGGGATCATGGCGGGGAAGTTAAACGGTGTGATGCCCGCAGCGATGCCGATCGGCTGTCGCATGCTGTAGACGTCAATGCCGGGGCCTGCACCTTGGGTGTACTCACCCTTTACCAGGTGTGGAATTCCGCAGGCAAACTCTATGACGTCGAGGCCCCGTTGAATGTCGCCGTGGCTGTCTGCCAGAACCTTGCCATGTTCCTCAGATAGGACTAGTGCCAGTTCGTCGGCATTAGCCTCTACCAAGCTCTTGAAGTTGAACAGCACACGGGCCCTGCGTTGAGGGTTCATGCCGGACCATTCCGGTAGGGCAGCCTTCG
>JAYYHB010000382.1:0-3240 GCA_036157095.1 Pseudomonadota bacterium | reverse complement strand
CCCTTAAATACCGCTATTGGCGTTCGCAGCTCATGACTAGCATCGCGAGTAAAAATCCTTTCACGCTCAATAAAGGTATCTAGTCGCTCAGCAAAACTATCAATGGCGTCGATCATCACATCGACTTCCAGATTCGCTAGGGCACGTAAATCACCAAGATCTACCGCGGGTTGGTTATAGCTACCGAATCGAAACTCCTCTAAGTAATCTGCCAACTTCACAATCGGCGATATGGCTCGATGTGACAGTCGATAGGTCAGGAACGAAAACCCGTAGACCAATAACAGCGCTAGAGAGAGCGGCAGAATACCGAAATAGAAGGCAAGTTGAGAGACGTCCTCACTGAAGAACACTAAATACAGCCTGGGTCCAAGATCATCGCTTTGCTGACTCACGAACAGTGTGGGCGATTCCTCGTTCATGGACACGCGCCCTAGAAAACCGGCCGGGTGTTGCAACAGTTGCTCGGGAACGATGCCGTTGGGGCGTGGGATTGATTCAGGACTTACATCGGGATTGACCAGATATCCGCGCATGTTCGCAGTATTGGGCAGGGGATGATTCGGGTCTTGCTCGTACAGCGACCAATAATGCGAAGCCTCGTTCTGCAGTGCTTCGGTAATGAGAAAATCTTCAACGATCGTATTGGTGATGTAGATGCCCGCGGCCACGGCCGCACTAAGCAGTACAACTTGTAGCGCTACCACACGCCCGAGCTTGGTCATCAGCCTGGTTCGACGAATCCTCACGAAGCATCCCCAAATGACATTGTTCTTGAATTGAGAGTCTCCCGTCTCTCAGACCGAACGCACCCCTGCGCTAATTCGGACCCTGCGAATAATGACATAGGAGCTACTCTGCGGTCAGGCGGGATTTCGCTCTGCTAAAGACGAAAAAGAACAGCAGCATCCACACCAGTGCTAAGACTACTAGGCCCTGAATGCTCGGTATCGTGACAGCGCCAAAACGCTCCCCCGTTAAGTAGGACAAAGGTGCACCGCCGCCTACCAATAGCGCACCCAAAACGGGTCGATTAACCAAAAAGATCAGGCTATGACGAATGCTCAATCCCACAGCAAGCCAAAGCATGATGATCCAAACCGGAGCAAGGCTGACTCCTGGCAAGAGAGTGAGGGCTGCGCTGCCGTAGTCAAGCACGCCTGCGTACATCCAAAACGTATCAAGACAGAGGCCGATTAAGGCCAATACTGCGACAAAGGGGGCGTCTCTTCGCAACTCACCCTGCCAGAAACTCAGCGCGAACATGACTGCAAGCGCGGGTAAGCCATAGTTGATGCCGCCCAGGACACAGCACAACCAAGCAGCTTTCAGCATCAGCGCGTTGGCTATTTTGTAGCGTCCTAACGGCGCCAAAAGAAAGTGTCCAGTGTTGCTAGCCACCTTGGCTTTGATCAGCGTTACCCATATCTGAAGCGAACCCAGAACGACCTTGTTCTGCGCTGCGGCTTAGGGTCGGCAGCTTCGCAAGCAGTTGCTCCGCAGCATCTACACCACTGCGAAAACCGTCTTCATGGCCACCCATTCCCCAGTAGGCACCGCAGTAAAATGTGCGCTCCAAACCACTGACCTGCGCTCGACGCTGCTGAGCTTGATAGGCGTCTGCATCGAGCACCGGATGTCGATACTTACGTTCGGTCCATATCCGCTTGGGTGTATTTTGCGGATTAAGCGTAATAAAGAACTGCGGCCCTCGAATGCCCTGTACTCGATTCATCCAGTAGGTCGTCTCCGAACGACCTGTCTGCGCGTCGATCCGCGCATTCCAGCTAGACCAATTGCGGGGGTCTCTCGGCATGTAAGCGGCATCGCCGTGCAAGACCACTTGGTTATCCATGTACTTGATAGATCCGAGCACACTGGATTCTGTGGCAGTCGGCTCCACCAAGGCTTCCAGCGCCTGATCACTGTGGCAAGCCATAATGACCGCATCGAACTCCATCGACTCATGTTCGGTTTCAAGCACCACACTGCTGTCAGTACGCAGCACGCGCAGAACCTCTGAATTACAGCGAATGTCCCCTGGAAATTGCTCCGCAAACACCTCGAGATACTGCGAAGCACCGCCGCTCACGACCTGCCACAGGGACTGTGTCGGATGCTGGAATATCTTTTGGTTCTGCACAATTGAAGCAAGATGCTGCAGCGGCGTATCCAGAGCACTGGCTTGGCTCTGGGCCCATAGGGCAGCACATAGAGGCGCCATGTGCCGCTGCACGAAGCGTTCGCTGTAGTTGTTTTGGCGAAAGTACTCACCGGCGTTGAGCAAACCCTGATGCTCTGCTGCCTTGGGGGCTTCCATATGAAAACGCTGCCAGTCCCACAACAGACGCCAATGCTTCAAAGAAAAAAGTAGTTCACTGGAAGAGAAAAATGTGCGCCAGCCGATGGTGCTGTATTCGAGCGCCTCTTCGTCTGCGCGAACGCTGAAAGTCATATCCGTCCGCTGGGTTGGCACTCCGATTTGCGCCAACCATTGACAAAAGCTGGCATGGCCAGAAGGGTGAAAGGCGACGAAGCCAGTGTCGATGGTATAGACCTTGTCTTCGACCCAAACCGAGTGAGAATCGGTGTGTCCGCCCAAGCGACGCTGGGCTTCGAAGAGAGTCACATCGACAGATTCCGCCAAACGGTGCGCCGCCGCAACACCGGAAATACCGCCACCAACAACTGCGACCCTGCGAACGTCGGAGGCACCTTGGGCTCGGCTCTTTGGATTATTCATGATTTTGCTCTGTGGATTACCTGCTAATTGAGCAGTCCTAAAGCAAGCAGGCTTCGACCTTGATCGCAGGTGCAGCGGGGTTTGAGGTTCCTGAATCAACCCGTCTTCTTGTCACCTAGTACGCACAGTGGAGAATCAGTCTCTGCTTTGGGACTTTGTGATCTACATTTTCACTGTCTTGCGTGAAGTTGTCGTGAAGCAGCCAATATAGTGCTTCACCGATTTTTCACAGCGATATCAATAGCCTGCTGCGATGAAAGTATTTCCCCTGATAATTTTTGTTGGCATATTCGCCACTGGCTGTGCGAGCAGTGCACCCGACCAGAATATGAAAGCCTCCTACCCAGATGCTTACCAACAGGCCCTAGTGCAATTTCAAGGCACACCCCAGGTTCAGACAGCTGACATTGAAGACTTTGTCCGCTTCCTCTCCAACCTTGGCACAGATGACACAGCAGAGCGTGCTCGCGAGCTATACGCTCAAGACCTCTACTTCA
>JAYYHB010000381.1:0-10808 GCA_036157095.1 Pseudomonadota bacterium | reverse complement strand
TTGTTGTCAGATTGGTCACTTCTAGATCCGAGTATCCTAAAGTGATCGTCAATGCATCCGAGACCAAATATCTCATCTCGAACTCGACCCCTTCTCCCTTGGACACTTGGTTCGTTACGACGTCCTGCGAACTGACATTTGTTCTTTCTTGCTCATAGACGCTAAGTTGCATGAACAGCTGGTCGTTAAGAAAAGATCCCTTAAGACCAAATTCTTCAAGTTCGGAAGAAGCCACAGCATTTCCATCAGCAACCGATTCTGGATCTAAGTCCGCCATTTGGCTGGCAACTACGGTTACTTGTTCCGAAAGCGTAACGTAGGGAGTAATCCCGAGTGGCGTTTCATAGGATATCGATGCAGTCCATGAAAATGCACTATCGTCGTTTTTCCCAAGAAAATCGTCTTCGAATAGAGTCTTTTCGCCCACCATCTCTGCCTTTTGATCGATTTGGTCCTGACGCACACCCAGCAATAGATCGAGCCCTATTTGTGTTTGAACGTCTACCAAAAGGGCAATGCCCAACACGCCGTAATCACCTTTCTTGTACTCGGTGTAGTCGTCGTCGATCCGCGTTGCCATCAAACGTCTATCGAGGGCAGTAGACGGGCCCGTAAGATCGCGCCTGTCAAAATATTCGTTTATGTAGTCGTTGCCGCGCTCATAGTCTGTATATCGATAAGAGGGAGACAAAATCGCATTGAGTTCGAATGAATCGTAAGCCTTGGCGAAAGCAATTTGCGACTGAATCTCATAAACGGAGCTTTCGCCCTGTTGCGAAAACCCGTATGCATTAGTTCCGTAGTTCTCGTACCACTCGTAGTAAACCTTGTTTTTCAGCGTCCATTCTTCGTTGATTGCATAATCATGGTCTAGGTAGAAAACCCAGCTCTCGCTTAACAGCTCATCATCAGGAGCAACCAACACTTGGTTGCCTTTGAGGTAAGCGGTACCAACCGTCTCAGGGTCCAGTGCCATGGAAGCGGGGAATTGGTCCGCCGTTACAGAACTTGGACCCATGAAGTTAAAATTGAACTGGTCCGCCGCAAAATACTCCTGGTGGGAAATGTCACCGTCACCATTAGTATCGAGCGGGGTCGCGAGCCCGGTTACGTATAACCCCGTGTCAACAAGTTCCTGCGTTAATCGGTTCCAGCCAGCAACTTGGTTGCTCTTCCAGTCGTAGTACATCCCGCCAAACGTAATCCTCGATTTGCTATCGAGATCCATATCGAAAGTTGCTTGCAAGAGGTTCGACACTACTTCGGTGTTATCGTAATAGCTGCCTGAATCTTCTAGCTCCCCGTATATGTAGTATCCAAACTCTTTCCCTCCTATCTCGCCTGGACCACCGACTTCTGCAGCCAGGACACCTTTTCGCCAACTACCACTAGTGAAGCTCAGTTCCGCAGCAGGCTCTTCTAAATATTGACCGGTTTCCGCCCGCGCGGATTTCGGTATGAAATTCAAGTATCCGCCGATTCGGCTTGGTCCTGAAATCACGGAAGCAGGTCCGCGCACGATATCAACCCTGTCTGCAGCGCCAATCGGGGTCGCGTAATTACCCGGGTTTTCCAGGCGACGTATTCCGTTGAAATAAACCTCTCCAGGTGTACCTCGTAAATCCAGCGCACCTGCTGCACCAAAGAACGATTGGGTAAAACTACCAGGCGCTAAAACAATGAGATCGTCTATTTCAGTAATCCCGAATTGTTCTATTGTTTCTATGGATATAACGCTCGCGGAGCGCGGAGTCTCAAGGAGAGTCTTGTCGAAACCAAAAACGGACTCAATAGGACCGGTAGGAATTATGCCGATGTCATCTTCAACCGTCTCTTCTGCGACGAAGGTCTCTAACTCAGCAACATCCTCGTCTTCTGCCCAACTGCCTGGCGGGGCTAGAAGTGCTGCTAATGCTAGCGCCCATATCTTACTGTACCGTACGTGTTTCACAGGACTCTCCTTTTCAGTTATCTCAAAAAACGCAGCAATATCTGTACCATTCATGTTATCGCAAAAAACTTTCTACCGGTTTTCAAAATAGGCTTTTTTGTGAGCTACATTGCCGAACTCAATATTGTCTGATTCAGATCCCTCGCGCGACCGATCCTTCGCTAGCTCAATGATTTTAGGAGACAAATCGTCGCTTTTTCTCGAAAGTAAAATACGAAAAAATATTCATATCTGGAAATACCCCAAGCAGGACGATTGCGTTTTAAAACACTGCTTTTCTTGCAAGATTGACTCCTGAATCAATCATGCGTTGTATCGGTGCATGCACTTTTTAAGACCAGATTTTTGCACTGAATTTAAGCGCCAAAACCTTTTTTTGATCCTAGTAAAAAGGGCCTCTAACAACCATTCGTAACCTGAATACCATAAAATAGCCGTGAGGAAAAAAGTGCATTTGTTGATTTCACCTTTCCTCCGTCTAGATGAAATTGCAAAAAAACCTCCAGTTACCTAATTGTTGAACTCAATCCCTTTGCACCTGTATCTTCTGATTCTACGCTGCGGTGCTCAGCGAGAAATAAGCAAAGCTTAATGACGTATTGCCTGGCTATCCAGTTTAACGCTGGCTTGGTTTTTTGCTCGGATTCCCGAACCAACGCAGGTCCCGACCAAGTTAGCTCCTACCGAAAAATGCACAAATTCTCTATCGAAAACGATAGGGCTCTAGTACTTCTGACCTCTGGAAATTTAGCCACCAGCCAGGCGGTCGTCAGTCACCTCGGGCGAGATCTTCGAGATAAAAAAAGCTTTAACATCGCCAAAGCTCGAGATGTCTCGGAGATTGCCGACTATATCGGGGAACTCAGTGCCAGTGAGCAAAAAAAATATTCGAAGGTGGGCGGTCCAGACGCAGAGACCTTCGATGCAACATCTACATTCATCCTAGGTGGGCAAATCGGGGCCGCGAAAAGTGAGCTATATCTCATTTACCCAGAAGGCAATCATATCACTGCTTCCGAAGAGCATCCGTTTCTGCAGATTGGAGAAACCAAGTATGGCAAACCTATTCTAGACCGCATTATCGGTCCTGAGATCTCCCCAGACACCGCCATGACCTGCGCGATTTTATCTTTAGACTCAACAATGCGCTCGAATGCTACGGTCGGGCCACCGATAGAGTGTCTTTTCTATCGCGAACACAGCTTAAACCTGGACGAAAACTATTGTCGTCTGGAGGAGGGCCATCCGTACTTAATTGAGATCCGCCAAGATTGGGATCGCAGTATTTTGTCAGCCGTTGAGCGACTCCCTAGTTTGTCTGCTCTACTTGGAGGCGAAAAATGACCTCTTCAACCGCCTCGAATTTGTGAGTAACGCCCTCGCCTATAGAAAACGGATAAGCGTCCGAGCCACCTACACTTCGATTCATTTCATTTAGAACGATACTAAGTTCCTGCCAACAAACGATACGCTCTGCGATGGTCATTTCCTCAACTGCATCTGTTATCAAACCCTGAGCACGAGCAGTCTGAAGGGCATCAAATATGTACAAATAGTGGCTCCACGTTTCCGCCCAATCCTCAAGCGGATGAGACGTCGCATAAGTGCTAATAAAGGAACTATGCCAATCGCAGCTAGGACCGTCATGGTAATAACGTCGGAGCGCTGTAGCGTAATCAGCCTTAGGGTCTCCAAATACGCCTTTGAACATAGTAGTGCTCTCAACGTCTTCACTTACCAACGACCAATAATAATGACCCGACTCGTGGCGAAAGTGTCCAATCAATGTTCGATATGGCTCGAGCATCTCGCTCTGCATCGCCGCACGAGCCGCATCATCAGCTTCCAAGACGTTGAGCGTTACTACACCGTCACAAAAACCCGAGGTGACGAAAGATCCTGAGTAGTGCCCAGGTTGACTACGTTCGTCATCAAGGAAATCAAAAAGCAGCCCTTTCGACGGTGACTGCCATCCGCTTTCAAGAGGTAACCTCAACTCCATGAGAGTAAAAAACAAGCGCTTCTTCGCTTGCTCGATCGAAGCCCATCGTTTTAAGTTATTACTAAGCGTCAGATCTGGAATTGTGCGATTGAACTGACATCCCGCGCAGAGGTGATTGCTATTATCGCGAGGGCGAAGCCAATTGCAGACACCGTGATCGCTCCAGTTCCCGCAGTAAACAGAAGTCTCGCCGTCCACAGGCACCATGATCATCAGCTGCGGATCAAAGCCCACATCTAGGCCGCACTTTAGACAGCGATGATTCTCAAAGAAAAGCTGGGCACCGCATTGACAGTGAAAGCGCCTCATACGTTAGCAATCCTGAACCAAGCGTCTTCAATTGCCATGTGCAGCTCGTTGAGCTGATGTTGAAAGTCGTCGATGAAGGCGTGAAGCTCCGCCTGCGTCATATCCTCCTTCGTCAAGCGGTTAAGCCGACGCCAGGCGCGCCCCACTGCGCGTAGCGGCTCTTCATGATTAGTTAGCTTACCAAGCTCTTGGCCAATACCCTGCATGCAAAATTTCACCGAGCGCGGAAAAGAAGTATCGAGAAAAACGAAATCGACGACGGCGTTCCGATCCACCAAGGGGCCTACCTGACGCCGATAGGCGCTACCGGCAGAAAGCGCCTGCAGCATCGCTCCCCAAAGCAGGGGATCGAAGGCGCTAGTGCTACCGTCACGATCCAGAATATCGCCGGCGCCAACATCGACCATTCGAGTAGCCATATCGGCGCATTCCAACAAGCGACCAACTTTAATGAAGCTGTAGGCATGATCTCGGGTCAACGTGCTTGTCATGAGGCCGTTTATGGTTTGACAACGAGAGATCACCTCGGCCAGAAACGCGTGCCGGTTGCGTCGGCCTACAGAGTTGGGAGCGACCTCCCGCACAAAGAGCGACAGCTCATTAACTAATTCCCAGGTTTCTTCCGGTAATACATCGCGTGTGGTGCGCACGTTCTCTCGCGCGGCCTCCATGGCATAAGGGATGCTGCAGGACGCGCCATCGTCTGCTACCAAGAGCTTCAGCACGTTTTGTTCGTTTACGCTGCGAAAGCGCTGATGAAAATAGGGCTCAGCGTCGAGTATCTGCACCATGATATCCCAACCCGGCTCTGCTCCCTTCGGCAGATCCATAATCAGATGATTGTAGGCGCTAACAATACGGGCCGTATCTTCCGTTCGCTCAAGATAGCGGGACATCCAGTAAAGTCTCTCCGCAACTCTGGACAACATGGTTAGGAATCTCCCTCGACAATCCATGTATCCTTGCTACCGCCGCCCTGAGATGAATTCACGACCAAAGAGCCCTTCTGCAATGCAACCCGGGTGAGTCCACCCGGTGTTACCCAACTGTCATTACTCTGCAGAATGAAGGGCCGCAGATCTAAATGGCGCGGCTGAATAGAGCCATCCACATAGGTTGGCGCCGTAGATAAAGAAAGCGTTGGCTGAGCGATCTAGTTCCGCGGATTTTTTTCAATCAGCTGGGCAAACTTTTTATGCGTTTCCTTAGTACTATGAGGCCCAACCATAATGCCGTAGCCGCCGGATTCATTCGCCGGTTTTACGACCAATTTGTCGAGATTACTCAACACATAGTTCCGGTCTTTTTCACGCATACACAAGTAGGTCGGCACATTTTTAACAAGCGGCTTTTCTTTTAGGTAGAAACGGATCATGTCGGGCACGAAGGCGTAAATCACTTTGTCGTCGGCGACTCCAGCGCCCGGCGCATTCGCGATGGCCACCCGGCCGGCTTTCCACGATCGAATCAAACCCCGAACTCCGACGACAGAATCTTCGCGAAATGCATCTGGGTCCATAAAGTCTTCGTTGATACGGCGATAAATCACGTCGACGCGGGTTGGGCCGTCTACCGAACGCATATACACGCAATCGTCTTCGCCAACGAAAAGGTCCGAGCCCTCAACTAGCTCTGCACCCATACCGTGCGCTAAATAAGCGTGCTCGAAATAGGCAGAGTTATAGATACCGGGAGTCAGCACCACAATATTCGGACGGCGGCGGGCCCGAGGCGATAAAGCGGCAAGCGTCTCGTAGAGCTTCAACGGATAGTCGTCTAGCGGCAAAATACTGTAATTCTCGAACAGCTCAGGCAATACACGCTTCGTAATTTCCCGGTTTTCGATCATGTAGGACACACCAGACGGTACACGGAGATTATCTTCCAAAACAAAAAATTGGCCCTTGTGGTCGCGTACGATGTCGCTACCGCATATATGCGCCCAAACGGCGAAGGCCGGATTTACGCCGACACACGGCTCAAGATAATTACTGGATTCCAGGACAATTTCAGCGGGCACGATGCCGCTGGAGAGAATCTTTTGCTTGTTATAAACGTCATCAATAAAGCAGTTGAGCGCGCGCATACGCTGGAGTAGGCCAAGACTCAGCTGGCGCCACTCTCGTGAAGTAATGATGCGGGGAATAAAATCGAAAGGCCAAGCGCGGTCGATGTTGCCGCCCTCAGTATAGACCGTAAAGGAAATGCCCATTTCCTTAATTGCCAGCTCAGCGGCAACTCGCCGGGAATTTAACTCGTCGGAGGAGAGGCTGTGAAGAAATTTGATAGCCTGGCTGGCTGCGGCTCGCGGATTTCCTCTCGGCGTCATCGATTCATCGAAGAATCCTTCTGAGCGATAGGTTTTCCAGCTTTTTTCCATTCGGGGCCGCTACCTCTTGATATTGACATTCATCTCACGACACCGGCATTTTCGCATGAGAAAAGGCTGCTCCACCGATGTTGCTGACTTTAGCCTATCATGGACTCACCAATGCCTTACCATCGAGACAGCCAATATCACGCTAGAACCTTAAATATTTGTTGGTATTTCGCAGGAGAAACAGCAGACCTCTACGCTAGGGCCTATCAGCGTGGCTCAAGCGCCTAATCAGCTCTTCATATTGAGGGAACAACTCCAGCAGCTCATCACAATAACCCAGCGTCATATCCGTATAATCAAAACCCGGCGAGACTGCCTCGCTAACAAGTCCGAAGCCATGCTCTCCATCTGCAGGAATTTGTGACGCTTTCCAAACACCACCGGGAACCGTCATTTGAAGCTGTTGTCCCGCGAGCAAGTTATTGCCCATGACTACAATTTCAAGCTTGCCATCAGGGTGAATCAAGTAATAAGAAATGGGGTCGCCCAAATGAAAATAGTGGACGATGTCGGATCGATTAATATGAAAGTGGCCGATTGGCGACTGAGTCGCGAGCAAGTAAAAAATTGACGTCATGGAGGATCGGTCGCAAGCGGTCGGAGTTTGAAGACGATGATCGGACGCGTAAGTGCGGCGAAAAAAACCGCCTTCTACATGACTTTCAAGCCTAAGGTTTTCCACTACCGTCTCAGCCTAGAGACGATCGAACGATTTTAAATGCGCTTCGGAGCCAGAAACGGCTTTGGATTTCAGCGCACGAAGGAAGCCTGATAACCTAGAAAACATCATAGAACACCTCAGAAACAATCAGACTCATTTGCCAGGACGACAGAAGTGGAAAGCTATAAACAAGACTTTTTCATCAAGCAAAAATTCAGAGAAAAACCGAGAACCGCAACATCGCCATTGATTGAGACGACGTTTTTTTAAACGTGCTCGACGTAAACCGCGTAAAGCCGAACGTCTTCGGGCCGCAGTCCGCCGAAGTTAACACGTATACGAATTTGGTCAGCTTCGTTCTCCACAAGCCTCACGTTTTTCCATGTAACGGGTTGTTTGAATCCAGGACCGTCCAACACATCGCACGCCTCACGCTCATACCCAGCAACCGCGCGAAACTCTCGATCTAATATTTCCAACGCGATAGTGGAATGCTCACTCAAACCCAAAACGTTAACACTGACCTCTACCGATTGTCCCTGAAGGTCAATCGGCGCCGAAACGATGTGCGAGGGTGGCACCGTAGACCTTGCCCAAACCCCGGAATCGAATGGCGAGAAATAGCTTAAGCGATCGCGCGGCCAACTGGTTACGCGCACCCCATCACTGGCCTCTTCGGGCCAGGGCGCGTACCAAAACAAAGTTTCATCGCCAATATTTTCAAAACCCTGGCCTTGAATAAGCGCCGGAAAATTGAGGTTAAGAGAGTCGCGGCGTTTTTCACCCCAACTGTCCTCTGCAGCAGAAACCATCGGGAAGTCTGGCACGGGCTCTTTGTAATGTAGTGCGTCATTACTAACTGCCAAACCCAGATCCATGGTTAGCATTCGGCGATCATTCGAGGGATGACCATCCCATTTGCCGTAGAGCCCAATGATCACGTTGCCGCGATTCCATAGCGCCGCTCCAAGATGGACCTGCTCCCCATCATTCTTCCCCGAAACTGAGGGTTTTGGAGATATATTGCTGCGGCGTAGGCCAGCAGTCGTGGCCTCCGACCAATTTTCGAAATCATAGGATGCAGTAGTAACAAGCTGACGAATGCCTACGCCATGTTTGCCTCCCTGCCCTGCTAAATAATAGCAGCCGTCCACTCTCGCACCGCCACCCATTTCGAACCAGCCACCCACCGGGTTATTTATCGATTCCTGCCAGCTTTTCCCATCTGCGCTGTACGCAACGCTGAGTCTTGAATCGTACTTGCGGGTCTCAAAAGCCATTTTGAAACGCTGGTTCGGATTCGGATCATCGGGATCGTAAAAAACCACGCAGGCTTGAACATGGAGATCCCCGCCCATAGCCACCAAGTTATTGTTTTTGTCACCTCGATATTCAACTAAACCTAAATTTGGTTTTTCCCAGCGGCGTCCATCATAGCTCTTAGCTAGGCAGACGCGCTGATGCCAAGCTTCGTCAGAGCCTTGTCCCAGATACCACATCCAAAACTCGTCTTCGACACGCAAAACCGTGCCGTAAAATGCGATCCAAGCACTGTCGGGAGCGCCCGAATCTCCCAGAGGCACTACGGGCTTGGTTCCGTGACCACCAATCCGACCTTCAAGAGAAAGACGTACGCCATGTTGGAAAGGGATACTGAAGTCGTCAAACGGGAAAAGAACGACTTTGTCGAGGCTCTGCGCTGGGCCGCCATTGAAGATACGCATACTAAATCCTTGCTGCCTTAGAGTAAGTCACAGAAAAAACGTCTTCAGGTGAATTATTCCAGGCTCAAAGACTGAGGTGCCTCGTTGTCAAAAGCACTGGTTACTGCTCACAGCTTCTGCCATACAAACTATCCGGTTACGCCATTTTGTTTATCTAAATCGACAATGTGATTTTACCGAAATGTTTTGCGCTCGCTTGATAAGAAAAAGCCGCAGCGATTTCTGAGAGATCGTAGTTGGCATCGATTACGGGTTTGATTCCGCCGTTTTCAACAGCGCGGACCATAGAATCCTGCATTGCAGCACTGCCCACTGCAACCCCGTGAACCTGCAACTGCTTCGAGAAAATCATCGGCACATTCACCTTAGCGGATACACCACCTAGTATTCCCACCAGGGAAATCTGTCCAGAGGTTCTGGCTGCAATGATTGAGTGCTGCAGTGTCGCTCCGCCACCAATGTCGATCACATGATCGACCCCACCGCCGCTAACTTTACGCACAGTGTCGCCCCAATTTTCATCCTCGCTGTAGTTAATAATGTGATCCGCGCCAATGGCCCTAAGTCTTTCGCCCTTGGCATTGGATGAGGTTGTGGCCACAACAGAAACACCTGCCGCTTTCGCGATCTGCAAAGCGAAAATCGACACGCCACCTGTGCCCTGCACCAGCAAGCTGTCGCCCGCCTGCATCTGGCCTCTCACCATCAACGCTTGCCAAGCTGTTAGCCCTGCACAGGGCAACGTCGCCGCCTCCGCGTAGGTAAGCCCCTTCGGCATTCGGGTAACTGCATTTTCCGATAAAACAGCATATTCGCGCGCGCAGCCGTCGATGCTGTCGCCAGTGATGGCCCGGGTTCGCTCGGAACGATGGCGGCCCTCTTGCCAATCAGGGAAAAACAGCGACATCACTTTGTCGCCAGTCTGCCAGCGAGTCACCCCTGCACCGATGGCAACAATTTCACCAGCGCCGTCAGACATAGGAATACGTCCGTCGCTCACTGGAAGCCCCCCATTTGCAACCAGCAGGTCGTGATAGTTCAGAGAGCTAGCGTGCCAGCGCACACGAATCTCCCCCGGTCCCGGCTCGCCGACCTCTTGCTCAGCCAATGTTAGGTGGTCTAGTCCGCCGGGGGTCTTTACTTGTACAACTCTCATAGCGCTCGGTTCTTTCTATTTTCTTGTTGCTACATTAACAGGGTTTGATCAAGCAACGGGGACTTGAAAATGCTCATGATCGATCTGTGCTTCTGCTCAGGGACGCAGAAGCTCGCTACGACACAAATTTTCTATTGATTACGTCCACCATGGATAAAACGGCGGCATCTCTTTTGCGGAATCGCGAAACACTGCCTCGCGTTTCTCCAAGAACGACTGCACTCCTTCCTTGCCGCTGCCTATGCTCGCGTAAAAAATCGCTAGTGAATCCACATTGTGCGCGTCTCGAGGATGTTCTTGGGCAGAGTTGCGATACATCATTTGCCGCGTTAGCGCGATCGCCACGGGACTATGCTTAACAATCTTCTGCGCGATGGCGTAGGCCGCGGGCAAAAGATCATCGGGTTCATGTGCAGCCTTTGCGAAACCGGCGTCTACTAGAGTCTCGGCCTCAAGAATCTCTGCGGTATAGCACCACTCAAGCGCGGTAGACAGACCTACCACCCTAGGTAAGAACCAACTCGAGCATGCCTCTGGAGTAATACCGATTTTATTAAAGACGAAGCCGACCTTGGCCTTGGTAGAGACGAGGCGAATATCCATGGCACAGGTCATGGTTGCGCCC
>JAYYHB010000380.1:0-10462 GCA_036157095.1 Pseudomonadota bacterium | reverse complement strand
GCTGACTACCACCGGGCGTCACAGTGGCGAACCTAGAATGTTGCCTCTGATTTACGGCAAGGATGGAGACGACTACATCATCGTGGCTTCTAAGGGCGGCCATGCCGATCACCCTGCGTGGTATTTGAACCTCGAGGCAACTCGGACGGTTGGCGTGCAGGTGGCCTCGGATAAATTCACCGCCACTGCAGAAGTCGTTGAAGGCGAAGGTCGGAACTCTATTTGGGAGATGATGGCCAAGATATGGCCACCCTATATCGACTATCAAGAGAAGACAGACCGATTCATTCCGGTCGTGCGTTTGCGACGCAAGGGGTCCCAGTCAGCACCCTAGGCTTCGGCCTGTCGCCACAAAAATATAGCCACCACGGTGAGCACAGCCCCCTGGGCGGCGGCGGCCCACCAGGGCGCGCCAACTAGCGGAGTAATCACGAGTAAAACCAGCATCGACACCGTGGCCACAATTTTGCTGCGGCGGGTGATTGCGCGTTTTTCGCGCCAATTGATGATGGGCGGCCCGAGGGTAGGGTGGTTAATTAGCCAGCGGTAAATGTTGTCGGAACCCTTACTGAAGCATACGGCAGCGAGCAAAAGAAACGGTGTAGTTGGCAGTAGGGGCAGTGCAATACCGATAAGCCCTAGCACTACGAAAAACCATCCAAATCCAATCCACAAATACTTCAAGCTCAGCCAACTTGTTAGCAATAGAGTTGGTTAAGGGTAGCAATATTTTACGTTTCCAACTTGATGATCCGACATTTCTGGGGCTGATCGGTTGATTATCCAATTGGCCAGAGCTGTGGGAAAAGTTGCATGCGCTTAGCGCCCCAAGTAACGTCCTCTTTGGGCTGGGGGGCTAGTTTTTCAGGGGTAAAAATGCGCCTAGATCCTCTTGCCAAAAAATTTTAGGAGGAGAGCATGAATTTTGACATACCCAAGGAACTGCAGGATTACCTGAACGAGCTAGATCTGTTTATCGAAAACACGATCAAGCCCCTTGAGAACCAAGACGACAACATACGGTTTTTTGATCACCGTAGGGAAGACGCGCGTACCGACTGGGAACGAGGTGGTCTCCCTAACGAAGAGTGGGAAGCGCTGCTGGCTAAGGCCAAGCGCCTGGCCGACGATGCAGGCCACTATCGTTACCCGCTGCCCAAGGAATACGGTGGTCAGGAGGGCTCCAATCTTGGTATGGCCATAATTCGCGAGCACTTCGCGACCATGGGACTAGGGCTGCACAACGACCTGCAAAATGAGCATTCTATCGTCGGCAATAATGTAGGTTTGCTGCTCATGATTGAGTACGGTACTGATGAGCAAAAGGCCGAATGGATCGATGATCTTGCCGAGGGCAGAGCAGGGTTCGCGTTTGGGATTACTGAGCCAGACCACGGTTCTGACGCGACCCATATGGAAACAACCGCGGTTCGTGACGGTGACGAGTGGATCATCAACGGAGCCAAGACCTGGAATACCGGTATACACAAGGCCAAGCACGATTTGATTTTTGCTCGTACCAGCGGAAAAGCTGGCGACGGTGAGGGCATTACGGCTTTCCTCACGCCTACAGACACCGAGGGTTTCAAAGTCGAAGAAATGCTTTGGACCTTCAACATGCCTACCGACCACGGTCGAATCAGCATGAAAGATGTTCGTGTACCACACGAATCTATCTTTGGCGGAGAAGGCAGGGGTTTGGGAGTTGTCCAACATTTCTTCAACGAGAATCGCATCCGCCAGGCAGCATCCTCCTTGGGTGCTGCACAGTTTTGTATCAACGAATCCATCCAGTACGCGAAAGAGCGCGCCCCATTTGGTAAGCCCCTAGCCACCAACCAGGGCATCCAGTTCCCCTTGGTCGAATTGCAAACTCAGTGTGAGATGCTGCGGGCGCTGATCCACAAAACCGCCTGGCAAATGGATACCAACGGCGCCTTTTCAGTTTCCGATAAGGTCTCCATGTGTAACTACTGGGCCAATCGATTGTGCTGCGAGGCGGCAGATCGTGCTATGCAGGTGCACGGTGGTTTGGGTTACAGCCGCCACAAGCCTTTCGAGCATATTTATCGTCACCATCGCCGCTACCGCATTACCGAGGGCGCCGAGGAAATACAGATGCGTCGAGTTGCCGGGTACTTATTTGGTTTTATGGGTCAGCGCGCACCAAAGGGCGTTAGAGAGGACTAGCCCT
Source organism: Pseudomonadota bacterium (assembly GCA_036157095.1). Lineage (GTDB taxonomy): Bacteria > Pseudomonadota > Gammaproteobacteria > Pseudomonadales > Azotimanducaceae > UBA4421. The sequence goes on along the minus strand of JAYYHB010000380.1, from coordinate 8,268 downwards.
TGAACGTATCGCACCAAGACTTGGAGCAGCGCCTTGGTGAACTGCTTCCCAAAGTCATCGACGACTGCACTGGCCTTGCAAAGCTTGAGCGACTCTCTGGGGGCGCTAGCCAGGAAACCTACCGCATCACCATCGATACCCCCTCAGGTGCCAGGCAGTTGGCGATGCGGCGGGCCGCTGGAGGCGAAGAGGGCGAAATAACAGCTCAGCATCCTGGGCTGGCCGTCGAGGCTAGACTCATGCAGGTGGCTCGAGCTCATGGTGTGCCAGAACCAGAAGTACACCATGTGCTGGGTCCGAAAGACGGTATCGGCGCGGGTTTTATTATGCAGTGGCTTGATGGAGAGGCACTCGGTGCTCGCATCGTCAGGGCTCCGGAGCTCGATGAGATCCGCCCTCAGCTTGCTCGGCTCTTTGGCGAAACCCTTGCTTGTATCCACCGTATCGACCTCACCACCACGGGGCTAGACCAGCAGTTACAGCACCTTAGTCCCGAGGCCTACGTACGCCAAACCTGGGAGCGTTATCAAACCTTTGATACGCCTCAGCCAATGATTGATTTTACCGCTCAGTGGCTGCTGGCCAATTTGCCCACAAACTACACCCCGAGCCTTGTGCATAACGATTTTCGCAACGGTAACGTTATGGTGGATCACAGCGGTATCGTCGCGGTGCTGGATTGGGAAGTAGCGCATATTGGCGACCCAATGCGAGACCTAGGCTGGATGCTCACCCACTCTTGGCGTTTCGGTCGCGCCCACCTGCCCGTGGGTGGATTCGGTGAGTCCGAGGACTTCTTTGCAGGATATGAATCCATTACAGGTCAAGCGGTAGATAGGCAGGCCGTTAAGTTTTGGCAGGTTTTTGGGTCATTTTGGTGGGCGGTAGGCTGTCTCGGTATGGCCGAGCACTATCGCAACGGCCCGGATCAGAGCGTGGAACGTCCGGGTATTGGCCGGCGCTCGTCAGAGTGTCAGATCGACTGCGTCAATCTTCTGATTCCTGGGCCGCTGACACTGGTGGGCCCTCAGGTGAGCACAGGGCTTGTGGATATGCCGCGATCAGATGAACTGCTCACGAGTGTGATCGACTTTTTACGTCAACAGGTAATGACAGAGACGTCTGGTCGAACCCAGTTTTTGGCCAGAGTTGCGGGCAATTCGCTAGATATTGTTCAGCGAGAACTGGCGCTTGGAGAGGCGGCAGCGCACCATGAACGAAGCGGTATAAAGGCGCTGCTGGAGACCCAGGAAGAAGATTTACTCAAGCTGCGCTGGCAGTTGGTTCATGGACTGCGAGACGGCAGCATTGCGCTTGATGCCGCAGGCTTAGCGGCGCATTTGCGAGGCTGCGTTGCGAATCAAATCAATATTGATCAGCCGCGATATCCGGGTCTGGCGACAGCACTGCGCGGCGGGGTGGGCGTTTAGATTTATTTCGCGGCGGCTAGCCACTATTAGAGAAAAGTGAGGGGATTATCATGGGTCTATTGACGGACAAAGTTGCAGTAATAACCGGCGGCATCAGCGGCCTCGGGCGCGCAAGTGCCCTTCGTTACGCCTCAGAGGGAGCAACCGTCGTCGTTGCAGATATCAATGCTGAGAAAGGCGCGAATGCCGCGGCGGAAATGTCAGCGGGCGGTGCGGCAATCGAATTCATACAGGTCGATGTCATTTCCAAGGAGAGTCAGCAGGCTCTGTTTGACGACGTCGTCTCGCGGTACGGTCGAGTGGATACCGTGCTCGCCGCTGCGGGGGTTTCCTCGTCGGGCTACATCAGTGGTGAGGTCGACGAGGTGGAGGCCGATCCAGAAGAGCGTATGTTTCACAATCGATCCTTAGAAGATTGGGAACGGGTCATGGCGGTCAACGTTACCGGCGTTATGCTGACCAATCAGATCGCCATTCAACATATGTTAGCCAAGCAAACCAAAGGCAGTATCGTCAATATTGCTTCCATCGCAGGACGTCGGCCCTTACCCGGTGCCTCGGATTACTGTGTTTCTAAGGCGGCAGTTATCATGCTGACTAAGACCGTTGCCACGGAATACAGTACCCTTGATATTCGTGTGAACGCCATTGGACCGGGTTTCATTGAGACGCCAATGACCGCGAACATTCGCCAATCACCGGAATGGATGGAAATCGTCATGCAGATGACCCCAATGCAGCGCATGGGGCAGGCAAGCGAGATTGCAAGCACGGCACTGTTTCTGGCCAGTGACGAGTCCAGCTATTTCAACGGTCAGACGCTATTTCCCAACGGCGGCATGTTCGTTGGCTAGATCCTTTATCGCTAATCGTCAAATGCGTCAGCGTAGGCCCCGAGGCTTGCGCTGCCGCCGGTATGAAGCAGCACCACATCGCGCAAGTGACACAAGTTGCCTAGATTGATTTGATCAATTAGGGCAGCCAGGGCTTTGCCGGAGTAAACGGGATCGAACAAAATACCTTCAAACTGGGCTGCAATGTTGATGGCATCGATACAGGCCTTGGTTGGTATGCCATAGGCGTCGCCGAAGTAGGCATGATTGACGTCAATTTGTAGCGGCCGCAGGGCGCGAATTTCCGACCATATGTCGAACATATCGTTGACGATAGAGGCGACGCGATCTTTCAGGGTCTGGGGATTAGGATGAAAGACATTGATGCCCAAAATATGGCAGTCGATGTCCAATAGGCTCCTACCAAAGACAAGACCTGCCTGGGTGCCGGCGCTAGCTGAGGCATGAACAATCATGTCTGGAGCGATGTCCTGGGCTTCGCATTGCGTCGCAAGTTCCAGCAGACAGCGGGTATAACCCAAGGCGCCCCGCGGGCTAGAGCCCCCAGCAGGTATCTCAAAGACGCTGCGATTTGCATCCGCGAATTGTTGCAGCAGAGTTTTGCGTGTCGCAGCGATGTCATCGACAGAGCAGATGTGCAGCTGCGCTGCGAACAGCTTGTCCAGAAACACATTGCCTTGCCGCATATAGCTCTCATGCGGCCAATCTACGCGCTCACTCAACAGCAGGTGACACGCCAGTCCAAGCTTGGCGCAGGCGGCTGCAGTTTGCCGGGCGTGGTTGGACTGCACGGCGCCATAGGTAAGGACGGTGTTGGCCCCGCGTTCGATGGCCTGGGCCATCAAAAACTCAAGTTTGCGAGTTTTGTTGCCCCCGGTCGCAAGGCCCGTGCAATCATCGCGCTTCAGCCAGATGCGCGGTCCCCCAAGCTCCTCGCTCAGCCGATCCAATGGCTCCAAAGGCGTTGGACCGTGCATCAGGGACACTCTTCTCTGCTTATCCAGCCAGTACTGGTGTGCTGCAATGCTCATGATTTTGCTCAATCGGTAGAAGGGTTCGGGACAGGCCGATGAAAGGCCAAGATTAGCGACGTCGGTAGGTTTGAGAGCCGCGCTGGGTTAAACACAGCCCGGCCTGTTGGATTCCAGCTCGAACGATGGCATTGATCTTTTGCTCCCAACGCACCGAGTCGAGGGTGTCGAATGTCTGCATCAGCGTGGGTATCAGGCCAGCGACGAACGCATCGCCACAGCCCGTTGGGTCGATCACGGGAGACACTGCTGGTGTTGGCAGTGTGCGCTGATTGCCATCGGATAGAAGCGCTCGAACGGGCCTTGCGCCGTCGGTCATAATGACGCTTTTGCCGGTTAAGCATCCGGGTGCGGTTCGTCTGATATGGTCAATTTCGTGAGTATTGCCCACTAAAAGATCGCAAGCCTTTATTGCGATGCGCAATTCATCAGCCTGCATGCTGTCTGCGTACTGCCCGGGTACCCACAGGTTAAAAATGTTGGGGTTAGACGCTTTGGTAATCTCCAGCGCACTTTGCATTAAAGGTATCGGAAACGGCGCACAAACAAAAATATCCACGGAGCCAAAGGGCTGATTCTGCAGATGTGTCGCCCAGGTGGCCTTATCAACCTCTGGCCCGGGCGAAAAGGCGGTGAATTGCGTGCCGTTCGGATCGGTAATGATATTTGCCTTGGCACATTGCATGCCTTTCACCGAGAGCACGCCCGAGAGCCCATGATTCAAGTGCTGGGCGTACCGTCTAAAGTCCTCAGTGCCCGCCAGCGACAGCAGTAGGCAAGGCGTTTTGAGCAGCCTCAGTCCGTAGGCGATGTTGCCAGCACAGCCACCGAAGAATTCTTTCTGGGCGGTGACTTTGCAGTTGAGTCCCGGTCCATTGCCCTCAAACACTTTGTCGGTTTTACCGATCACGTCGTAGGCAACAGCGCCCATTACGGCAACCCTTGGCAGGGTATCATCGCTCACGATGCGAGCCTCCTAGCAATTGAGCTGCAGACCTTAAGCCTGCAACGATCCGCGCCTTGATGCCGAGACCGCGCGAGGACTCCAAGTCGTTTAAAAAGGCGCCAATAACAGGATAGGCCAACATTTTTTTGTGCAGCCTGGAAGACCCGGAGGACAAACAAATAATCGCAATGCCAAAAAAAATAAAACCGGGCATGAGCGGTACAGCCAGCCCAATAAATCCAAGGATTATGCAGATGCCACCAATAACGATGAGCAAAAATCTTGCGAGCGACGACACTGAATCTGGCTGCCATGGTTGTTAGAGTAATGCTAGGGGATGTTGGCAAACCCGCTAGCAACTTTCCACCGCAAAAACGGGCACGTGCAAGGAAGAACTAAGTACAGCTATGTTAGAAATTGAAATTTTTTCGGACGCCATTTGTCCTTGGTGCTTTATCGGTAAGCGTAGGCTCGATACGGCCCTTAGAAATGATCGCGGTGCGATCGATCCTGAAATTAAGCTGCGTTGGCGACCCTACATGCTGTATCCAAATCTTCCCGCCGAGGGAGTAGACCGTGGGGAAATGCTGCGCCGCCGATACGGCCCCCGGGGCGAGAAGGGGCGAGTACCAGCGATGTTGTTAGCTGAAGCAGCAACCCAAGACATCGAGCTGCGCTACGATCTGATTGATCGCACGCCCAATACCCGAGCAGCCCACCGCCTGGTTGAGTGGGTGGCTCAACAGCATGGCTGGCAGGCCCAGCACACTCTGATGGAGTCCTTATTCAATGCGTACTTTTGCAAGGGTCAGGATGTTGGTGATAGAGCCACTCTCGCCGTGATTGCGGCATCCTGCGGCTTAGAGGAGACCTCGACAGAAGCAGTACTCAGCGGAACAGGAGAACTTGGTGGGCAATTGAACGAGGAGATCGACCTTCAGCTCCAGCGCGCCATGGAACTTGGGGTCTCAGGAGTGCCCGGGTATGTAATGGGCGGGGGCTATCTTTTACCCGGCGCTCAGAGCGTTGAGACCATGCGCGCTATCATCGCGCGCGCAAAGGAAAAGTTTTCGGCTTAGGAGTGCGCATCTTCACCGCGCTTCGATGACAACAAAGGACGGACTCTGTCTCAGCCCAAAGAGGGCGCATGGGGAAGTTAGCTAGTCCATTGTAAAGGCAGGAGTGGTTTCGCCATCAAGCTTGCCGACAACCTTGGCGGGCACACCTGCCACAGTTACATTCGCTGGTACATGAGTAAGGACAACGCTGCCCGCACCCACTTTTGCGTTCTCACCAATCTCGATGTTGCCGATGATTTTGCAGCCGGCGGATAGTAAGACACCCTTGCGGATTTTCGGGTGACGGTCACCACCGCTTTTGCCGGTGCCGCCCAGGGTAACGGAGTGCAAAACCGACACATCGTCCTCTATCACGGCGGTTTCGCCTATGACGATACCCGTTGCATGATCAAACATTATGCCGCTACCAATGCGCGCTGCCGGGTGAATATCGACCCCTAGGGTTACGCTGATCTGATTTTGAAAAAACTGCGCCAAGGTGTGCCGTTCTTGATTCCACAGCCAGTTCGCAATGCGATGCGCTTGCAGCGCGTGATAGCCTTTGAGCAGCAAAAACGCACTGGAAAGGTCTCTGCAGGCCGGGTCCCGGGTAAAGTTGGCGATGATGTCGATCTCTGCTGCGCTGAGGATGTCATTGTTGGCGTCTGCCGCCTCCGCGATCACATCGCGGATTAGCATGGTCGGCAGCATCGGGTTGTCTAGCTTACTCGCCAAGCGAAAGCTGAGGGCATCACCGAAGGATTTGTGGTTCAAAATCGTCGCGTGAAAATAGCTGCCCAAAATGGGTTCCTCTGCAGCCTTGCGCTCTGCCTCTTCCCGCATGACCGGCCATAGATCATCCAAACTATTCACATCTGTAAGCGACGTTGCCTGCTGATCTTTGGTGACCTCTAAGAATCGGTTTTGCAGCGCGCTCGAAGTGGCTTTTAACGACATGAGTACCCCCAAAAAGCGGCCTTCAAATGGAAAATATATGACCTAGCGAACAGATTAGCAGTGTGCGGTCCTCTAAGCGAACCCGGCGGCCCTGTCAGCGCGATATTCGAAAAAATCTTAGGATTGTCGCCACTGTGCGGACTGTGTAGGGTGCGCGCAATCAAGGATGCGGTTCCCGCTTGGCAAAGCAGCATGAGATCAGACGAGTGAAACAGTCATTTGACACGGTGGCGATTGTTGCGCGCCGACATTCCGATGCGATTATCGCGAGCATCAATGCGGTGGAAGCATTGATGCGGCGTCATGGAGTCGATGTCTTATTCGGTGCCCAAACCCTCGTAGCAATGGAGAAACATGATCCATCCGGCATCGAGCGGGCGGCCGTCGCCGATCAGGAAATGGGAGACAGAGCCGATCTTGTCGTCGTCGTAGGAGGCGATGGCTCGTTACTTGGATTTGGCCGCGAGATGGCCGTGCGTGGTATACCAGTGGTCGGTGTCAATCGCGGTGGTCTTGGATTTTTGGCGGCTATTTCCCCGGAGCAAATCGAAGCCAAATTCTCAGAGATCCTCGAGGGTCGGTTTACCATCGAAGAACATTTTTTGCTGCAAGCCTCGGTTCTGCGAGAAGGTCAGGTAATTGCACAGCAAAGCGCGCTTAATGATGTTGTGGTCTCACCGGGAGGGGTGATGGGTATGATGGAGTTTGCGCTCTGGCTCGATGATGAATACGTCTACGATCAGCGCTCCGATGGCTTAATCGTGGCCAGTCCCACCGGCTCGACGGCCTATGCTCTGTCTGCCGGCGGTCCCATCATGCACCCGGGTCTTGACGCCATCGTTGTGGTGCCGATGTTCCCTCACACGCTGACATCCCGGCCCTTAGTCGTGCCCGGTAACCAGGTGTTGCGCCTGCGTTTGCTCAGTGATTTAAGCTCGGCACCGCAAATCAGCTGCGATTCGCAGGTTCAGATTCGCTTCGAGGCCGGTGACGAAATCCAAATTCAAAAGGACAGCGATCCCTTGAAATTGCTGTCTCCATCGGGGCACAGCTTTTACGAGGCCTGTCGCTCCAAATTGGATTGGGCTAGCCGCCTAGGTGGACAGAAGCTGCGTTAACCAGTTTTTGCCCGTACCTGTCAAATGCCAGCTAGGTCTAAGGGATGATCTATGTCTTTGATCACACCAACGTCAGCAACAAGCACGTTCTCGATTCGGTCGCGCTGAGACTTCAACAAGTCCCGTGCACCAGCGTCACCCCTCGCCTCGGCGACGGCGTCAAAAAGCGATGAATGAAACCCGATAGGGTGACCGTGGGGTGCCGGTGTCGTAACGAAACCGTCTGTAGAGGGATTTAGTTGAGGACGAATGATTTGGTATTGCGTGAACGCAGCATGCTGCTTCAGCCGCCTCAGAGTTGCGACTTTAACGAATGGCATGTCCAACAAACCAACAAACGCCCACTGCCAAGGGAGTTTTTCGAAGCCCGCTGCTAACGAGTGTCCCATGCCTAGGTGGGCCTGCTCGGTTTTGATGATGGTTGCGTATGGCGCAGCGAGTTCCGCCAGGGCATCATCCTCCGTCCGCACCACAAGCCGCAGTTCATCGAACGCCTCGGCGTATCGATCTAGGGTAGTCTCGGCAACGGTCGAGTTTCCAAGGGGGGCCGTGCGTTTGTCGCTGCCAAAGCGGCGCGCAAACCCTGCGCCAAGAAGAATGGCACCAACCCTTGGTTTAGACGCAGTCAACGGTCGCGTATCATAGGCTAGGCAAGGGCTGCGATGCGCTCTCTGGCGGCCACGGCCCGAGTTTTTCGCACCGCTGTTATTTCTGCCAGTATGGCTATCGCGATCTCCGGGGGGGTCTTACTGCCAATGGGCAGCCCGATTGGTGCGTGCAGGCGGTCAATATCCGAAGCTTTAAGGTCTAAGGCCAGAAGTCTCTCACGACGGTTAGCCGAGGTGCGCGAGGAGCCCATGGCGCCAATGTAAAA
>JAYYHB010000379.1:0-4877 GCA_036157095.1 Pseudomonadota bacterium | reverse complement strand
TTCCACGACAACTAGTTCACCACCCATGCGTCTTACGTTTTCCGCCATGCGCATACCGAAGACGCCGTTTATGCACACAATAGCCTTGTCGCCCGGTTCTAGCAGGTTGGCATAGGCGGCTTCCATGGCTGCAGAACCAGGCGCCGACAAAGGTAATGTCAGTGGATTGGACGTGCGAAAGGTATATCGCATCAGGTCCTTGATCTCTTCCATCAACCCACCAAATTCGGGGTCGAGATGGCCGATAGTCGCTTTCCCCATGGCCCCTAGAACGCGCGGATGGACGTCAGACGGGCCGGGGCCCATCAAGGTGCGAGGCGTCGGGTGAAAGCTTGTATTCATAGGTGTTTAGCCGTCTTTCTTTTCTTCGTCAGATTGATGTTCTGTACTCGATTCTTCAGCTTGGGCCTCGGCGCTGTCTTCTGAGTCCTGGGCAGTCGATTCTTCAGCTGTCTCTTCGACAGCTTCTTCTGCAGTATCATCTTCAATCGCCGCCTCTTCAGCGACTGTTTCTTCAGCCGATGTTTCTGCGACGGGCTCAACTGTCTCTTCTACGGTCTCCGCCGTTGCCGGCAGGGCCTTAGCGTTGGCGTAATCTTCATCTAATTCGTCAGCAATAATGGGGCGACCAACCAACTCGATGTATGCCATGGGTGCAGCGTCGCCCGTACGAAAGCCGCACTTAAGAATGCGAGTATAGCCGCCGGGACGATCTTGATAACGCGGACCGTGCTCTGTGAACAACTTACCAACTGCTGACTTGCTGCGCATGCGCGAGAAGGCCAGACGACGGTTAGCGACTGAATCTTCCTTAGCCAACGTTATTAACGGCTCCACAACACGTCTTAGTTCCTTGGCCTTGGGCAGCGTCGTCTTGATCACCTCACTTTCAATCAGCGAAGCAGCCATGTTCCTAAACATCGCTTTGCGATGTGCGCTGTTTCGGTTTAGCTGTCTGCCACTCTTTCGATGACGCATTGTTCGTTCCTGTCGCTATGGTTCGCGTTTCACAACGCAGTAGTCGTGTTCGTTCTTAACCGATATTGTCTAAAGGCGTCCGCCGTGCAAATTCGCGGGGGGCCAATTTTCTAGGCGCATGCCTAGGGCCAATCCGCGTGATGCAAGTACATCTTTAATTTCGGTCAGAGACTTTTTACCCAGATTTGGTGTCTTCAAAAGCTCAACTTCCGTGCGCTGAATCAGGTCACCAATGTAGTAAATGTTCTCAGCTTTAAGGCAGTTCGCTGACCGGACGGTCAGCTCAAGATCATCCACCGGTCTGATCAGAATTGGATCGACCTCGTCTTCTTTTTCTTCAACGATCTGCTCTTTTTCGTTGTCAAGATCGACAAAGACAGCAAGCTGATGCTGAAGAATGGTGGCAGCGCGTCGAATAGATTCTTCAGGGTCAATAGTGCCGTTGGTCTCCAGATCGAGAACCAGCTTGTCTAGGTCCGTGCGCTGCTCGACGCGCGTGCTTTCTACACTGTAAGCCACCCGGCGCATTGGACTGTAGGAAGCGTCAAGGCGCAGTGTGCCGATGGTGCGAGATTCTTCTTCAGGATCGGAAATGGAGTCTACGGGCACATAGCCGCGCCCTCGCGTTACCCGTGCCTCAATGCGAATTGAACCTTTTTCGTTCAAGTTGCAAATCACATGGTCTGGGTTAGCAATTTCAATATCTTCGGTGAGCTGAAAATCACCGGCTAAAACGGCGCCCGCACCTTCTTTGCTCAGGGTGATCAGACCCTATTCTTGGTTGTGCATGACGATGCTGATGTCCTTCAGGTTGAGCAGAATGTCAATGACGTCTTCTTGCACACCTTCCATCGTGCTGTACTCGTGCAGCACTCCATCAATTTGCACTTCAGTGATCGCGCAGCCTGGCATGGAAGACAGCAAGATGCGGCGAAGGGTGTTCCCCAGCGTATGCCCGAAACCGCGCTCAAGAGGCTCCAAGGTAACCTTGGCGCTGAATGGGCTATCGGACTGCACATTAATTTGTTGTGGTGTTAGAAATTCATTAACAAGCTGTGACATATGGTGTCTCCCACAAACGCCGAACTAGGCGTGACAAAAATTACTTGGAGTAAAGCTCTACGATGAGGTTTTCATTAATCTCAGCGGGCAGCTCTTCGCGATCTGGGAGGCGCTTGAAAGTACCCTCCATCTTTTCTGCGCTTACCTCAACCCAGTCGACCTGTCCGCGCTGGGCGGCTAACTGCAGGGCTGCCTGAATGCGCAGCTGACCTTTGGATTTTTCCGCCACCGCGACGATGTCGTCAGCCTTTACCTGATAAGAGGCAATGTTCACGACGCCGCCATTAACGGTGATGGCCTTATGCGAAACCAGCTGTCGACTTTCTGCACGTGTAGAGCCATAGCCCATGCGATAGACAACGTTATCTAGTCGGCACTCCAACAGCTTCAGCAAATTCTCGCCGGTTGCGCCTTTTCTGCGATCCGCCGTTTTGTAGTAATTACGGAACTGCTTCTCAAGCACCCCATAAATGCGGCGCACTTTCTGTTTTTCACGCAACTGAATTGCGTAGTCTGAGAGACGACCACGGCGAATCCCATGTTGACCCGGTGCGTTGTCGATTTTGCACTTGGAATCAATCGGGCGGACGCCGCTCTTCAAGAAGAGATCGGTACCCTCTCGACGACTGAGTTTGAGTTTTGGACCTAAATACCGGGCCATACATTTATCTCCGTAAGTATTCTTCTAGCCAGTTCGCTATCGATTCTGCGCTAAACGCGACGACGCTTTGGCGGGCGACAGCCGTTGTGTGGAATCGGTGTCACATCGGCGATGCTGTTTATCTTTAGACCTGCGGCGTTAATCGCGCGCACGGCTGATTCTCGACCTGGGCCTGGGCCCTTAACAAAAACATCGACGCTCTTCATACCGAATTCGACGGCTACATTGCTGGCACGCTCCGCGGCAACTTGCGCTGCAAAGGGCGTGCTCTTGCGAGAGCCACGAAAGCCTGAGCCTCCAGAAGTTGCCCAGCTAAGCGCGTTACCTTGCCGATCAGTAATGGTAATGATCGTGTTATTGAACGATGCATGGATGTGGGCCAAGCCATCTACCACGACACGTTTTGCTTTCTTTTTTTCCGCCATATCTACTTATCCTGATCTTTTACGCTACTTGCGGATCGGTCGGCGCGGACCCTTACGGGTGCGTGCATTAGTTCGAGTACGTTGTCCATGTACTGGCAGATGACGGCGATGACGCATACCGCGATAGCAACCTAGATCCATCAAACGTTTGATGTTCATGGAACTTTCGCGGCGTAAGTCGCCCTCTACCGTGCGTTGGGCGACTTCGTTTCGAATCGCATCCAAGCTCGCCTCGTCAAGCTCGCCGATTTTCTCATCGGGTCGCACACCTGCGGCATCGCAGATTTTCAGCGCCGTCGTGGCGCCGATACCAAAGATATAAGTCAGCGATACTCGCGCATGCTTATTATCTGGGATGTTAATTCCGGCAATACGTGCCATCTATTTGCTCCGTCTTACACTTAAAGTCATAGCTACCAATTATCCTTGGCGTTGCTTATGACGAGGTTCGGCACTGCAAATCACGCGCACTACGCCATGGCGTCTGACGATTTTACAGTTCCGACAAATTTTCTTTACTGATGCTCTAACTTTCATAGTCCCAACCTGCTGTGGCGGTTATCGCCGCTTTCCATAGTTTTGGATCTTGGACTTCTCCATGAGCTTCGCGTATTGGCTGCTCATGAGATGCGACTGCACCTGGGCCATAAAGTCCATGGCCACAACAACGACAATCAAGACTGCCGTGCCGCCAAGCTGAAAGGAGGTATCGAAAAACACCACCATAAATTCCGGCAACAAGCAGACCAAGGTCACGTAAAGCGATCCAAAAACCGTTAGGCGAGTGATGACGTCATCAATGTACTTAGACGTTTGAGCCCCTGGGCGAATACCGGGTACATATGCACCTTGGCGCTTTAGGTTATCTGCAACGTCCTTTGGATCGAACATGATGGCGGTATAAAAGAAGCTGAAAAATATGATTCCCGCAGCAAACATCATGATGTAAAGCGGCTGTCCAGGTGACAGTACCAAGGCAATTTGCTGCAGTGCCCCCATACCGGGGTTACTGCCGAACCAACTAGCCATGGAAGCCGGTGCGAGCAGCAGGCTGGAGGCAAAAATAGCTGGGATGACGCCGGCCATATTGATTTTCAACGGCAGATGACTGCTTTGGGCCTGCACCATACGCCGACCCTGCTGGCGTTTGGCATAGTTTACGGTGATTCGGCGCTGGCCGCGTTCTACGCGAACCACAAACCACACCACGGCGACTGCAAGAGCAGCCATTACCAAGAGTGCGATAATGTTGATGTTGCCCAATCGCGCTGCTTCAAACATCTGCCCTATCGCAGCGGGGAACCCCGAAACAATCCCTGAAAAGATCAGCAGCGAGATTCCGTTGCCCACTCCGCGCTCGGTAATTTGTTCGCCGAGCCACATCATAAAAATAGAGCCGGTCACCAGCGTAAGTGCCGCAACGAACAAGAACGTCGGGCCGGTATCAAACGCAAGGCCCTGGTTACCCAAGGTAACCGCAAGGGAGGTGCCCTGAATCAGTGCAATACCCAAGGTTAGATATCGGGTCGCCTTAGTAATTTTGCGGCGCCCGGCCTCCCCCTCTTTGCGCCACTGCTGAAACTGTGGCCACATCATGGTGAGCAGGTTCATAATAATGCTGGCAGTAATGTAGGGGATAACGCCCAGGGCCAGAATACTCATACGCTCCCAGGCTCCGCCGGAGAACATATTAAACAGTTCGAGAATACCGCCCTGATTTTGATTGAACAGGGCCTGGAGCTGACTTGGGT
>JAYYHB010000378.1:0-4147 GCA_036157095.1 Pseudomonadota bacterium | reverse complement strand
TAGACGTCGACCCAGCCTCGGTGGATAAAATCATATCCAGCGATATCGCCTTGATCGGCGACGCACAGTGGGTACTCAACACGCTGTGGGAGGTGTACCAGGATCAAGAAAGTCAGCGCGACGAAGCTACGCGACAAAAACAGCGGCAAGATTTGGATCAGTGGTGGCAGCGGCTCGGAGAGTGGCTGAGTGCCCATGGGTTGAATCACAACCTCGAGCCACAAAAGGATCAAAGCATTCTGCCTCAGCTTGCAGTTCAGACCCTATACCGAGTAACCAAGGGTGAGGCCTTCGTTACCTCGGATGTCGGTCAGCACCAAATGTTCGCGGCCCAGTATTATCACTTTGATGAGCCGCGACGATGGATTAACTCGGGTGGTCTCGGCACGATGGGTTTCGGGCTGCCATCAGCCATGGGCGTGCAAATGGGTAATCCCGAGGCGGTAGTTGCCTGTGTGACAGGTGAGGGCTCCTTCATGATGAACATGCAGGAGCTGTCCACCTGCCTGCAATATGGGTTGCCTATTAAAATCATTAACCTCAACAATCAGGCGTTGGGCATGGTGAAGCAGTGGCAGGACATGCAGTACGGCGGCCGACACTCACAAAGCACCTACAGTGATTCACTGCCTGATTTTAAGACCTTGGCAGAAGCCTTTGGCCATGTTGGTATCCGAGTGAGTGAGGCGATGGAGCTCGACGCCGCCATGGAAGAGGCGTTCTCGGAAAAAAACAAAAATCGCCTGGTCTTCGTCGATGTCTGGGTAGACCCCCACGAGCACGTTTATCCCATGGCGATCAAAGGTGGCGCGATGAGCGACATGATCTTGAGCAAGACTCATGGGGCTGCATCGTGAGAAGTATCTTAGCAGTGTTGCTGGAAAACGAACCGGGCGCTCTCTCCCGGGTCGTCGGGCTGTTTGCTCAGCGCAACTACAATATCGAGTCGTTAACCGTGGCTCCCACGGAGGACCCAACGCTGTCGCGACTAACGCTGACCACCAGTGGCGACGTAAATAAAATCTCGCAGATTCGCAAGCAGCTCGACAAACTGGTTGAAGTGGTTCGAGTGGTGGATCTTTGCGAGAGCCCCCACGTTGAACGCGAATTGCTGCTGATCAAGGTCCGAGCACAGGGCGATGCTCGGCAGGAGGTAAAACGCTCGGCCGATATCTTTCGTGGCCAGATCGTCGACGTCACCGCGCAAACCTATACCATTCAGCTGGTGGGCCCCAGCGCAAAGCTCGACGCCTTTGTGAAAGCCGTCGAGGACAGTGGTGTTGACGCTACCATCTTGGAAGTGGTGCGCACAGGGGTTTCTGGCCTTGGCCGCGGCGATCAAGTGCTGTCGCTATAGAGAATTCGCTATCAACCAAAACCAACTCACGGGAAAAAACCATGCAGGTGTATTACGACAAAGACGCAGACCTATCCATTATCCAAAAGATGAAGGTGGTCATCGTGGGTTACGGCTCTCAGGGCCATGCCCATGCCAATAACCTCCGCGATTCCGGTGTTGAAAATGTCGTGATCGGACTGCGCAGCAAGGCGTCTGGTTCTTGGCCGAAGGCCGAAAACGCTGGCTTCCGGGTAGCCGAAGTTGGTGCTGCCGTGCAGGGAGCGGATCTGGTTATGGTCTTGGTGCCAGACGAACTGCAGGCCGCGCTCTACAAAGAAGAGATCGAGCCTAATCTGAAGGAAAATGCAGCCATCGCCTTCGCCCACGGCTTCAATATTCATTTCGAGCTGATAGAGGCGCGCAGTGACTTAGATGTCCTGATGATTGCTCCCAAGGGACCCGGTCACACGGTGCGTTCGACCTACGTGGAAGGCGGCGGTGTGCCGAGCCTGATCGCGATAGCCCAAGACGCCACCGGCCAAGCGAAGAATATCGCATTGTCCTATGCCTCTGCCAACGGTGGAGGGCGCGCGGGCGTCATCGAAACCACGTTTCGGGAAGAAACGGAAACGGATCTATTTGGCGAGCAAGCCGTGCTATGTGGCGGTGCCACTGCGCTGGTGCAGGCAGGATTTGAAACGCTGGTGGAAGCAGGCTATGCACCGGAAATGGCGTATTTTGAGTGTCTGCACGAGCTCAAGCTGATTGTTGACCTGCTCTACGAGGGCGGTATTGCCAACATGTGGTACTCGGTATCGAATACTGCGGAATATGGTGGACTGACTCGAGGTTCACGGGTGGTAACCGAGGAAACCAAGGCCGAGATGAAGCGTATTTTGACCGAGATACAAACTGGTAACTTTGCCAAGGAATTTGTGCTGGAGGATCGTTCCGGCGCACCAAGCATCAAGGCCATGCGCCGTATCACGTCAGAGCATCCGATTGAAGAAGTGGGCGAGCGTCTGCGCGGCATGATGCCCTGGATCCAGGCGAATCGCTTGGTGAACAAAGAGATCAACTAGCCGCGTCTCGCAGCACTCCATACTCCGCCCTGGCCCTCTTGAGGATTCTCAAGTCGGCCATGGCTGAATTTGGTGCCCTGGACACCCATACCGTTTATTCAAAAGTGCTTGTATCTTAGCCAACGATAGTCACAGTGGTTACTTGTGTGCTCACGCCCAAGCTATCAGGTGGCGAAGTGGGAAAAGAGAAATTTTATGGACAATATCGATAAACCAACGCCAGACAACCCGGACTTTGATAAGCCGAATTTAAAGGTGGTTTCAGAAGAACAGGACGAGGCGGCTTCGCCTGAAGCTGAGCATAATCCTAGGGCCGCTCATGCGGGTCTTGGCAGACGTGGCGTTTTTTTGCTACCAAACCTGGTTACCACGGGTTCACTTTTCGCAGGCTTCTACGCCATCGTAACGTCTATGAACGGCCAACCGTTAACCGCCTGTCTCGCCATTTTTTTGGCCATGCTGCTAGACGGTGCAGACGGCAGAATCGCGCGCATGACCGGCACGCAAAGCGCCTTCGGCGCGCAATACGACAGCTTATCGGACTTAGTGGCCTTTGGTGTTGCGCCCGCACTGGTGGCATTTTCTTGGGGTCTGTCGGCACTTGGTCAATTAGGCTGGGTTGCTGCCTTTGCCTACATGGCCTGTGCTGCACTGCGGTTGGCGCGCTTCAATGTTGACGGCGAAGAAGGTTCCTTTACCGGACTTGCCAGCCCAGCCGCAGCGGGCGTCATTGTCTTCAGTATTTGGGTAGCACTGGAACAGGGCATGGCTCAGCCGCCGCTCTTGGTCGCGCTTTTATTCGCGGCGCTCACCGTCACCGCGGCGCTTCTTATGGTCAGTAACTACGATTACTTCTCGCCGAAGAAAATAAATTTTCGTGAGCGGATACCCTTTGTCACCCTGGTACTTATCGCCATGGGCTTTGCGGTGGCAATGATCGATCCGCCCATGGTGATGCTGGGTATCGCATTGATCTATGCAGCTTCGGGTCCTGCGAAAGGCGTTTGGAAAAATCTTCAGCGCAGAACTTAAATCTGGAACAAAGCAAAGGACCGACTATGTTGATTCGTAAGTCCGACCCAATCCTAGGGTCCGAGATCACGCCAGAGACTGTCTATCACAACCGCCGCCAATTTATGACCGCAAGCGCGGCAGGATTCGCAAGCTTGGCACTCCCTTCTATCGCGATGGGCGGCCTGCAGGAAGATGACGAGATTACCCCCGAAAACATCGTAACCCAGTACAACAACTTTTATGAGTTTGGCACGGACAAAAGTGATCCCGCCGCCTATGCCCACGAGATGACGACGGATCCTTGGAGTGTGAAAGTATCTGGTGAAGCCAACAAGACCGGCACCTTTGCCTTTGAAGACATCATCAAGGGTTTTGATGTTGAGGAGCGTGTCTATCGGTTCCGCTGTGTTGAGGCTTGGTCAATGGTGGTGCCGTGGATGGGCATCCCGTTGAAGGATGTTTTGGCTCAATTTGAACCCACAGGCAACGCGAAATTTGTCGAGTTTGAGACCCTTTACCGTCCTAGTGAAATGCGCGGTCAGCAGAGCTTTTTTGCCAGCATCGACTGGCCCTACATCGAGGGCCTACGCATAGACGAGGCAAATCATCCGCTAGCGCTGATGGTCACCGGACTTTATGGTAAGGAGCTACCCAATCAAAATGGTGCGCCTTGGCGACTGATGGTGCCGTGGAAATATGGCTTTAAAAGCAT
>JAYYHB010000377.1:0-10937 GCA_036157095.1 Pseudomonadota bacterium | reverse complement strand
CCAAGGTCGATGTCGATCTTTCCAAGGGCAAGGTGTTAATCGCCTTCGACACCGAGGAGCCCATCGATCGAGCCGAAATTGACCGTAAGATTCTCGCCAACGGGCAGAATGTGACCGCCGTGCAGATGTTGAACATTTGAACGTCAGCAGAACAAGACTGGGTAACTGAACAGGCAATGAACGAAAGAGCCGCCAACTTTCTTTCGCTATTTGCGTCTTCATCGACGCTAATTTGCTGTGCGCTGCCCTCGCTTTTTGTGGTGCTAGGCGCCGGCGCTAGCTTCGCCAGTCTGTTAACGGTCTTTCCATTTCTGATCGTGCTGTCTCAATACAAGTTGGCGATCTCATTCACCGCCTTCACAACGATCGCTCTGGCTGGCTTTGCCCACTACAAAACAGCGCACCTACCTTGTCCAGCTGACCCTGAGTTGGGGCGAGCCTGTCTGCAGTCAAGGCGACGCGCTCGCCTGGTGTATTATGTCAGTGTCATTATCTTCGCGTTCGCGACGATTCTTACCTACCTCGTGCCAAGAGTGATCCTCTAATGAGCCATCCCTGTCATACACACATACTGCCCAACCTTAGACGCATTGAAGGACAAATGCGCGGCATCGCTAAAATGGTTGAGGACGAAAAATACTGCATCGACATATTGAATCAGATCAAGGCCGTGCGAAATTCACTGGCCACGGTCGAGGGCAAAATTCTGCAGACTCATTTAAAGGCTTGTGTACGAGATTCGTTGGAGGCGACGGAAGATTTCGATGCCAAGGTCGAAGAGGTGATCAAGGTGCTAAAGCGCTGACGAATTGATTCGCAACGGCAGGCTCAACCCTTACCACCAATCCCCACTGGCGCACTCACCCCACCGGCTCTCGCCTTACCGACAACTTCTCGCAACGTAAACGGCGCGTTCAATACCTCACCATTTGCCTTAGGTCCCAACTCACCAACGCGCTGATATTCGCCCTTATCCGCCGCTAAACGAAAATCGACCAAGGCACCGGCCGCTTCATCGGGCATGCCCATAGCGCCAAAGCCGTGACCTTCGTTAGTTTGCGTACCCGTGGTGGCCTGGTAACCCATGCGGTGCAGAAGCTTCGCGCTAGCGCGCTCTAAAACCTCAGGTCGCACGGACAACATCCAGTTTTCTTGTTGGCGCATCCATGGCTTTTGCATGCCGTTGAGCATAACGATTCGGGGGTTGTCCGTATGGTTGATGCCGGTACCGTGCAGCAGACGACCATCGGTAATCACCGTCGTGCCTGCCTTGGCATCGATGTTGATGGCTGGCGGCAACTTGCCCACTGACTCACCCGCGCGAACAGCATCTGCAAGCACAGTATGGCTTCCTGGTATGACCAGCGTGCCGCCAGTTTTTTCGTCTACATCAGTAATTGGCGTCAAAATATTTACGGTCATTGGGCTGCGAGAACCCAGGTTATTGCTCTGATCTTGATGTAAAGCTTGGGGCACTCCGCCACGCAACGAAATGGCTGCGATAAGCGAGGTGCAAATCCACCCAGGGCCTAGCGCCTCTGTCACCAGTTGCTCTATAAGTGGGCCACCTTGAGCAATAGTGGGGTGTTGTTCAATCAGCAATTCAAAACATCGGCCCTTGTTCACGCAGCAGTTGATGTTTTGTCCACTCGGGGTGCGCTGGGCTATTCCGGCGAGTTTCTCGCCTTCCGCCTGCTCCAGAACGCGCTGGCGCACGAGGGCCACTTGATCCTGCGAAAGCGCATCTTCAACTTTGCAATAACCCCAGCGCATAAGGTCATCCCGCAGACGTTGAATATCCTTGCTCGGCTTCGGCAGGTCCTGGTCGCGCCAATAGGGATGCTGGGAGCCAATGGTCGTGTCGTAGTAAGAGCCGGGCTTGAACTCCCACTTACCCCAATCTTGTTTGCGCCGGGGCGGTACAAAATAGATCTCAGGGTTGCTCGCCAGAACGGAGGCCATGGGCTCCTTAGAAAAGTTTTCTTCGCGATAAATCTGTTGCTCGCAGCCGACCCGCTCCGCGATAAACGCGGGATCGAATTCTTTTGGTATCGTCATAATAGCTATCTTCGTCTATCTAATCTTTATGCAAAGAGGCTCGCGTGTTATCCAGTGACCAATAGCGCAAACCTAGCGACCTAATGTCGGCAAAAATTCAACGGAGTACAACATGAAAATTGGCATCGCCATGATGAGCCACGAGACCAATACCTTCTCACCGGTCCTAACCGATCTCGATAGATTTTCATCCGGCCACGGTGTGCCGCTTCGCGGTGAGCCCGCGCTAAATACCTATCGCGGTACAGCCTCTTGCTTAGGCGGCTTCATCGCGGTTGCCGAGGCGCAATCCGTCGACATCGATATGGGCATCGCTGCTTCTGCTCCACCAAGCGGCCCAGTCGAAAACGACGCCTATGAATACATGTGCGATGCCATAGTTGAGCTGGCTGGGCGCGTCGACGCGCTATTACTCGACCTGCATGGAGCAATGACAACCAAGACCTATGATGATGGCGAGGGCGAACTGCTGCGACGTATTCGCTTGGATAACCCTGCACTGCCCATCGCCATATCCCTGGACATGCACGCCAACATTACCGAAGCGATGGTCAGCAACTGCAATGTACTGACCGGCTATCACACCTATCCTCATATCGATATGGACAGTACGGCAGTGCGCGGCGCGAAAGCTTTCTTTGCCATGCTGCAGGGCAAGGCAAACCCGGTGCTGCGTTGGGGCAATGCGCCCATGCTGCCCCACGTGATGCGTCAGGGTACCGACGATGAACCCAATGCCACCCTGCAGAACCGCGCCATGGCGATGGAGAGTGCTGGCAGTCTCGGCGTAAGTGTCTTTACCGGCTTCCCCCACGCCGATATTTACGATGCGGGCTTTAGCGTTGTCGCCATGACCGATGGCGATTGCGATGCCGCCGAGGCCCAGGTCAACGAGCTACTTGGCAAGGCTTGGGAACAACGCGAGGCCTTTGTTTATGAGATCGAGCCACTGCCCCAATCCATGCAGCGCGCCAAGGAGGCCGCAGCTGGCCAGGGCGATGGCCCAGTCATTGTCCTAGATCATTACGACAACACGGCTTCCGGCGGCACCATGGACACCACTGAGGTTCTCAGTGCGGTGCTGGATGCAGCCCTCGAGCGAGTCGCCGTCTTCGGCTTTTATGACCCCGAAGTTGTGGAGCAAATGGCAGCCGCTGGTGTTGGGGCAAAGGTGACAGTTGAGCTGGGCGGCAAACTGCCCATGCCGGCCCTCACCGAGCAGAGCCAGCCACTGACAGTGACCGGCGAGGTCAAGCTAATTTCTAACGGCAAATTTCAGGCCCAAGTGGCTATGGCCAGAGGCCTCACCATGAACATGGGCAAATCAGCAGTACTATCCGTCGGACCTGTAGATATCGCGATAATTTCCCGACATATAGAGCCCTTCGATCCTGAGTGTTTCCGCAGCCTTGGCATGGAACCCACGGCCTACGACTACGTCATGCTGAAAAGCCGAATTCACTATCGTGTCGGTTTTAGGGACATGGCGAAACAGGTGATCGAGTGCGCTGGCCGGGGGGTGTGCACCTCAGACTACAGCCAGCTCACTTTTGAAAAGGTTCGCCGCCCAGTTTATCCCCTTGATCAAGACGGCGGCGGCGCCAATGAAAGCTGGAGTCTGCCCTTCGCAGAGTAGTTGGCTCAGTCTCAAACCTCGAGCTGTAGCTCTTGTTTTACTCTGGGCACCACCTGGGTAAAGAGCCGCTCGAGGGACTGACTCATATCACCAGCACGCATGCCTGGCGGCACCGCCATGGAAACGATATCGGTTATGCCAAAGCTGCGCACAAAGGCTTTGATTTCATCAACGCAGTGATCGACATCACCAACAATCCATGTCTGCGGCACCTGCTCACCATGGCGACCAAAGCCCTCCCCGCTTTCTTCAAAGAAGCGCCTGTACAGCTTCATACGGTAACGCTCAGACGCGCGTACGGGTTCCCAATCACTGGCCTTATCGTCGGTCACCAAAATGCTGCGAATGATGCCCACCCGATAATCCGCAGGATTTCGACCATCACTTTGCAGTGCATTGACCCATGGATCATAGGATTCGGTCCTTACCCCTTGGGGCAAAAAGTTCGTGTTGTAGTGAGCCGCCCGCAGCGCACCGGCCTCCGACATAGCGGCAATCCATAGTGGCGGCCCACCCTCCTGCACATATCCTGGGGTAATTTTTACATCCTCAAACTGGTAGCGCTTTCCTGCATAGCTAAAGCGCTCGCCGGTAAAGCAGCGCTGCAGCACCTCGATGCCTTCATTCATCAAGGAAACGCGGCGTGGGACAGGTACACCGAAGCCTTTGAACTCATGAGGGGCATAGCCCATACCGATGCCCAAATCGACCCGTCCGCCGGATAGATTGTCGAGCACTGCCAAATCTTCCGCCAAGCGAATTGGGTGGTTGAACGGCATCAAACAAATGTCGGTACCGAAGCGCACGTGCTTGGTCACGCTGGCCATTGACGCCGCTACGGGCACCCAGCTGGGCAGGTAACCATCGTCAACAAAGTGATGCTCGGTAAACCACACCAGATCCGCGCCAATGTCATCGAGCCATTTCACTTGTTCAAGTATCTCTGCGTAGAGGTGCTGATCGCTTACTCCCGAGTCTGGCGGGTTTCGAAAGTCGTAGGAAACGCCAATACGAAGCGATGGCTTTGACTCTAATCTGGTCATAGACTCTCCCTTCTATCCGTGCAATGTCCGTTATCTCCGACCCCTAGTGAACACCAGGCCGGCAAGAGCAGTAAAGAGCAGATGGTTTAAGTCCCAGAGCGCTCTATAAGCTCCAGGCATGTCAGAGCAAAAGAAAATCAAAAACGAATAAGAAGGAATCTATGGGCACCTCGATTATCGCGAGATTACTCACCGTACTGCTGGTAATGGGCGCGACAAACTCGCAAGCTGACGACGATGTTGCGCATACCGCCAAGGTCACCGTGCTGTCTTCAAACCTTGCCAACGGCGCAACCACTGGCGAGTGGGGGTTTTCGGCCATGGTGCAAACCGCCGATCACTGCACCCTGTTCGACGCCGGGCGATTTACCGACACAGTTGTGAATAACGCCGCCGCACTACGGATTGATCTTGGCTGCATACGCAACATCGTGCTAAGCCATTTTCACTTCGATCACACCAGTGGCCTGGCCAGCGTGGTAGCCAAAATACGGGACAGCGGATATGCAGGTCCGTTAAACATTTATGTGGGCGAAGGCTTCTTTATCCCTCGAGTGATCGATATGCGCCACCCTGCCGGGGCCATGGGCGTTAAAATATTTGGCGCTACTTCCGTGAACTTCATGCAAGAAAAGCGCACGCAATTAGAAGCCTTGGGACTCGAGTTTAAAGAAATCAGCCAGCCGACTCGGATCACAAAAGGGGTCTGGGCAACGGGACCTGTGCCGCGAGTTTATTCCGAGCAAAATCACCCAACCTGGGTACTACTGCAAAAACCAAATGGCGACACCACCCCCGATAACGTGCCAGAGAGCCAGGGGTTGGTCGTAAAAACCACGGACGGGCCCATCGTATTGTTGGGCTGCGGTCACTCTGGGGCTGTAAATATGCTGTCCTGGGTACGGCAGGAAATTCAGGATCAAGAAATCAACGCCCTGATGGGCGGCATGCATCTGTTCAACGCCAATCAACAGATCGTCAGCTGGACTGGTGTCAAACTCAAGGAACTCGGCCTAAAGCATTTGATGGCCGGACACTGTACCGGGGTCGAGCCTATGTTCCAGCTTCGTCAAGCACTTGGGCTAGACCGCAGTCAGGCGGTAATGGGTGCGGTCGGGGCCAGTTTCTCGCTGACCGATGGCGTCATGGCCACAGATATCGCCAAATAAGCTAGCTGGACCGGGAAAGCCTATTAAGAGAGTGCCTTAGGGTTCACGAAACGATTGCTCTGATCCTCACCACTGCGCGGTTCGAGACATTCGAAGTCCTTTTCAATCAGCAGCTCAAGGTTGTGCTTGGCCGTTGGCAGAGATTCACGAATACTCACCTGATACTCATCCGTTGCCCAGGCCAGTAGCTTGGCCTTGGTTATATTTAACACGATTGCCGAACCGTCAAATTCAGCCTCGCTGGCCTTTTCTGTCGCAGTCAGCTGGTAGCCGAATACTCGTCCACTAGGAAAGTGGGTCGACGCCACCAACGATCTTCCAGCCCCAATTTCGCTCACTTCGGATCGATCGAGGCGAAGGCGTATAGCATTGACCAATATTCTGATTTTCATTCCTCGACACCCGTGGGCCAGTCCAAAAGTTTACTTATCCTTGGCGATTGCGTCGGCTTCAACCTTGCGGTGCATCTGTCTTTTGAACATGCGGTTGGCAAGATGGGCGAATAGGTAGGCTTTTAACTCCAAATACCCATGTCGAATGCCAGCACGTTTGGTCATGACTTAGCGTGCGCCTCAACCGCCTGATCAGCCTGCCAGTCATCGGGCGTAGTGCGTGAGACCTGTTGAGGTTTGTCGGTTTTTTCAACCTTGCCTGGAAAGCCCTTAAAGTGCGGGACGCCTTGCTCATGATCGAGCCACTCATCCGAGTCTGCGCAAAGCACTGCATCGGAGGAGATAAAGGCGCCAGCTAGAGAGGCCTCCCCACGCAGTTCTGGGTACCACCATCCATGGGGCACGCGAATATGACCCTGCTTCATCGTTTCGTGCACGGCCACCTGCGCCACTACCTCACCTTGAGGGGTAGATAGCTTCGCCCAATCGCCGTCGACCAGCCCCTCTCTTTCTGCATCGCTGGTGTGTAAATACAAACTCGGCGCGGGCATCCTGCGGCGCAGAGATTCAATGTTGCGCTGGCCAGTCTGAAAGAATGGGTCCTCTCTCACGCCAGTGAACACCAAGTACGGATATTCCTCAGACTGGCCGGGCAACTCGCGGTAATAGGGAAGAGGGTCGAAACCTAAGTCGCCGAGAATGCTAGAGGCTAGCTCCACCTTGCCAGACGGAGTGGCAAAGCCCTTGTCACGATATTTGCGGAACTTTGGCGGTGCGAGCTCCATGTAGGTTTCGCTGGCAAACTCCTGGAAGGTGCGGCCACCCCGCGCCAGACGATAGTCGAGCATGTCCTCGAGGTTGGTCCAAGGAAATTCGTCGGCAAAACCCATGCGATGCGCCAGATCTGTCCAGAACTGAAAAGTGCTGCTGGCCTCCGCTGGCGGCTCCACCACTTTTTGCGAAAGCGCCAATCGAGTGGACCAGCTCCAGCTATCAGCCACGTGATTGCGTTCAGTGAATACGTCGCCGGGTAGCACATAGTCAGCCAGCATGGCTGTTGGCGTCATAAAGATCTCGTGGCTGACAATGAGTTCCTGATTGAGCATCGCTTTATGAATCTGATTTTGATTGGCATAGCTGAGCAGCGCGTTGTTGCCTAAACAAAAGAATGCCTTAACGGGATACGGATCTTCACTGGCCATGGCTCTAAAGACGCTTGTGGGATTCGCCATTTGGCAACCCATAACAATATCAGCGTAGGGGAAACCCCAAACCTTTTCCGTGGGCTCTTTGAGCATTTCTGCCGCGCGGTAGGTAAAGGCCGGATGATCGTCATAACCTAGCTGTTTCGCTTTTTGCTCTGGCGACAAGCGCTCGTGCAAGCCGATTTCTGACTCGGGTATGTAGGTCTCTGAGAATCCACCAAAAGTCTCACCACCGACCACGTCCAAATTGCCGGTCACGGCGCGCAAGATTGAATGCAGACGTATGGCCGATGTGGATGAGAGCTGCTGATCGGTGATCGGCGTCCACGGGATCACCGCACCATCGGCGTTTGCGTACATGCGCGCTGCGGCGGCAATGTCCTCCGCGGGTACACCGGTTATCTGTGCCACGCGCTCTAGCGGATACTCGTCGACCCGCTGCCTCAGCTCGTCGAAACCTACGCACCAGTCTCTGACAAATGCCTTATCGTATAACCCCTCGTCGATGATCACCTTAAGCCAGCCCAAGCACATGGCAGCATCAGTGCCCGCCCGCAGTCGCAGATGAATATCCGCCCCCTCGGCCTGATCAGACACTCTGGGGTCGAGCACAATAACCTTGGCACCCCTCGTCTTGGCCGCGCGTATCGAATTATAGATCGGCGTCCACGAATGCTTGCGCGGATTGTGGCCGAAAAGCACGATGCAGTTGGTCGAGCCAAAATCCGCCATGGGGAACCAGCCGTAGGTGAGGCGATTTACCGCAGCCGTATTGCCTGCACACAAAGCCACTCCACTGATCCAATTTGGCGACCCCAGGAGGTTCATGAAGCGTCGATCAAGACCGTGGGTAGTTTGGGTATTCCAACCAGATGTAGAAACCGCGAAGGACTCGGGGCCGTACTTTTGTGTGATGGCGGAGAGCTTTGCGGCGATCTCGTCCATGGCTTGGTCGTAGGAAATTTCCTCCCAACGGTCTTCCCCTCGCTCGCCAACGCGTTTTAACGGCTTGCTCAAGCGGTCCCTGTGATTGTGAATCAGCGGCACCGCAGTGCCCTTGTAGCAAATGTTGGCCGCCAGCGCGGGGTTATCGTGGGCGATGACCCGGGAAACTTTGCCGTCCTCGGCCTCGGTGCGTAACTGACAGCCAATATCGCAAACGGTGCAAATTGAATACTTGGTTTCTTTTGACGCGACCATTGTAATTTCCTCAACCCCTGGTTTATCCCAATAGTACTGACTTATTAAGCGCTGTCGAAGCCAAGGCGCAATAAAGCCAACACAGAAAAAAACTCCTTTTGTATTATAGCGCTCCCTCACCCGAACCGAAGAATCATTCAATGAGAGTTGCCGCGGCCCCATTTCAAGCAGACAAAAGCCCCAGCTGGCTGATCGCTGATCTGCGCTCAGATCATGCGGGGGAACTTGGCGCAGTGATGATCTACACGGGCATATTGGCGGTATCGCGTGACCGCGCAGTCCGTGAATTTGCGCAGGAACACTTACACACCGAGCAACAGCACCTTGAACTGATGGAGTCTGTACTCCCACCGAGCTTACGCTCTAAGGCACAGCTTCCTTGGCGTGCCGCTGGGTGGCTGATTGGCGCCCTACCTTCACTGATTGGCAAGCACTGGGTGTATGCCACCATCGAGGCCGTCGAGACTTTCGTCGACGAACACTACGGCCAACAAATTGATCGTCTGAAATTCGAGGAGTCCAACGACGCACTGCGAAAGATGTTAGAGGCTTGCCGAGCCGATGAGATCGCTCATATGCGAGATGCCGCAGCGCGGCGCCGCGGTACGCCGTCGCTTGCCATGACGCTTTGGCTTAAGACCGTACGATGGGGTTCTAAGGCCGCAGTGGTCGTGGCGAGAAAGCTCTGATGAGCGCCACCCAAGTTGTTTGGTTCAAGCGAGATCTTCGCCTCCACGACCATGCCGCACTTCATACCGCAGCAGCAGGCGGTCCCGTGCTGGCGCTCTATGTCATTGAGCCCGAACTATGGTCCCAGCCGAGCGCCTCGACCCGCCATTGGCAGGTCATACAGGCGGCGCTACTTGATTTAGAGCAGGCGATTGCACAACACGGCGGCAAGCTATGCGTGCGCATTGGAGCGATGGAGGAAGTGCTGGTTGAACTGCAGGAAGCACTCGGCCACTTCGTCCTGCTTGCACATGAGGAGATTGGTGAATGCTGGTCCTTTCAACGGGATAAAGCGGTTGCTGCGTGGTGCGCTGGCGCAGGCATATCGTTTACCGAGCTTCCCCAGTTTGGCGTCTTTCGCGGCCAACATGACCGCGATGGCTGGGCGGCCAGATGGCGCCAATTTATGACCCAGCCGCAACGAGATTTTCCATCAAACATCCGCTGGGCGCACTTTCCTAGCGTTGATGATTGGCAGTTTTGGGAGCCCCAACCATCACGCCATGCCCTTACGGATTGCGTTCTTCCAAATCCAGAGGGAGTGCTCGAGGACTTTTTGCACCGTCGCGGAGAGCAGTACCATCTAAAAATGTCCAGTCCGCTGAGCGCGCCAGAGGCATGTTCCAGGTTGAGCGTGCAACTCGCCAGCGGTCGGTTGTCTATGCGTAATGTGGTGCAGAGCACTTGGCGAGCCCAGCAGGAAGCGAAAACATGGCCAGTGGGGCAACGACGCACTTGGCCTAAGGCGCTGGCTGCCTTCCAGAGCCGTTTGCATTGGCACTGTCACTTCATGCAAAAGTTTGAGAGCGAACCCGAGCTAGAACACCGCAACATGGCCCGAAGCTGTGACGGCCTGCGTGAGAACGATTTCGCTGAGGCCAAATTCCAGGCCTGGTGCACCGGACAAACGGGTTATCCGTTTATCGATGCCTGCATGCGTTTCTTGAACGCCGAGGGTTGGATCAATTTTCGCATGCGGGCCATGCTGGTGTCCTTTGCTGCCTACGACCTTTGGCTGCATTGGCAACGACCGGCCCACCATTTGGCCCAACTCTTTATCGATTTTGAGCCAGGTATTCACTATCCACAGGTGCAGATGCAGTCGGGGACTACGGGCATTAATACACTGCGCATCTATAACCCCATCAAGCAGTCAATGGATCAAGACCCCGAGGGCGAGTTCATACGCCGCTGGGTGCCAGAATGCGCGGGATTTGACCAGCTGCGTATTCATGCTCCTTGGGAAGCAACCGCCATGGAGCAACTCGCTGCTGGCTGTCAGATCGGTGAGCATTACCCAGAGCCCATCGTCGACCATATGAGCGCGGCGCGTTTTGCCAAGGCACAATTCGCCGGGGTTAGGCGCTCAGCAGCTGGGCAGGCCGACAAGCAGACCGTCATGCAGCGGCATGGTTCCCTAAAGTCAAGCTCCAGACAAACAAGTTCGCTAAAAAGAGGCGCGCAAAAAAAAGCCAGCCGCTAGCATCGAAAAATGAGCACCTGTC
>JAYYHB010000376.1:0-4382 GCA_036157095.1 Pseudomonadota bacterium | reverse complement strand
CAAATCGCGCCCTACCCCCTGCCTCAGTAATCTGCGCGACCACCTGTTCGCCCAGTGTTTGGTCTACATCGGTAACCAATACCGCTGCGCCCACCTGGGCAAGCCGCTGCGCACAAGCTGCACCGATGCCCGACGCACCTCCTGTCACCAAAGCCACCCGCCCTTCTAAACGCTTATCTTCCTGCACCATTTCCCTCCTCCTCTTTTGAACGAATCTTGCAGCATCTAATCGATAGAGCCGCAATCACTGGGTATCGCCGAAACAGCCAGCGACGGAATCAGGGTAAACTTCCGAGTCATTATGGTCTGTTTGACAACTTAGACTTTGCGTCCACAAACGGTCCTCGATTTTTTGCGCGTTTTTGCAATAAAGTCTCAAAAAAGCGAAATCAAGAGAATCCCGCTCCTTAGCCTACCTCGCAAAAATACCTAGACCAATCCGTTGACAGGTGGGAATACCATGATCAATGAAAACGCAAAACGAACCAAAAAGCAGACGAGCAGTGCTTACGCGGTGGCGTGAATTTCGCCAACGATATGCCAAGCCCGAACGTCGGCGCCTGTAACCACTTACCCTATCTGGGCTGGGGAGGCGGCTCACTTCTCGCCGGAGATTGCGGTAGTAGTATCGCCTTTCAGGACGAGACAATATTTCACGTTAACGTCATCAGAGCGGGCGGAACGGGCATTTTGCAAAGTCTGCCGCAGTCGGCTGCGCGATTGGCCGGAACTTGTTGGGAAACATATTGTGCCAGCGGGTCCATTTAGTAAGGGCCAAGACTTCAACCTAGATCACCAGATTTTCGTCAATGAAAAATCCAATTACTTCAGCTTTGCAAATATGAAATACGACGTAAACGGTAAGGAGGTGTGCGCCCAAGCACAAAACGATCAACCTTAGATTTTGTTGCCTGCGTCTAGTTAGGCAAGAAACCCAAGGCTTCTGTGGTCCCCGCCTAATACACTCCCTGCTGGTACGCCTAACCAGTCGCTCACCAAGGTGCCGTAAACCCGCCGAAAGTCTGTTGTGTAGGTGAGATTATCGCCATCGCCCAAGCCTTCGAGGGACGGCGTCTTACCATAGTGCCCGCCTTTTATTGGGGTGCCGGCCACGAGCATCAGATTTGCACTGCCGTGGTCTGTACCTAAATTCGCGTTCTCCTTCGGCCGTCGCCCGAACTCAGAGTGCAACATGATTACAACTCGATGATCCTCTCCGATCGCTTTGAGGTCTTGCACAAAGGCATAGACAGCGTCAGACACGTAACTGAGCAGACGGCGATGAAGTGCCGCTTGCTGAACGTGGGTATCAAAGGCGTTGTTACGCACGGACACTTGATAGAGCTGAGTGGGCAAACCCGCACTAATACAAGCGGCCACCTTGGGCAAGTCCATAGGCACCACCCCATAGTCTGCTCGCGCCTGATAGTTTGACCACGCGTCCCTTATTCTTGCGGACGAAGCCTTCGCGCTAGCGTCGATAGCTAGCAAATAATCTCGGTTACTTCTCACTACCGTTGGGGCTTTTGGCGGGGTGAGCAATGATCCAGGACCCTTGCGTTGAAATCGCATAGGATCGTCGAAAACCACTGGTGTGTGCACGGCACTTTTGACTGCGAGAGATTGAGTGCTGCCTACGTTAATCAGCATGTCTTCCCGGCGTTGGGGGAACATCTGATCAGCCACTCTGCCTAACCAACCGTATTCGTTACCTTGATGGGGCGAGCCGGTATGCCAAAAAGCCATCGCGTTAAAATGTGAAAATGTTGGGTCGTCGTAACCGCATCCGTGGATCAAGGCCAGACTATTGTCCTGCCAAAGTTTTTGGATGCCCTGAAGACCCGGGTTAAAGCCGTAGTAGCTGTCTAGGGCCAGCAATTTTTCCGGGCGAATTCCAATGGTTGGTCGCAACCGGTAATAATTATCATCGCCATAGGGCACAACTGTGTTTAAGCCGTCATTACCGCCGGAGAGCTCCAGAACCACCAATATTGGGGGCTTCGAGCTGTCCATTTCGGGCTTAGCCCAAGCGTGAGAGCTCAGCATGGCCGTCGATGTTGGACCGATCATGGTGAGACCCGCTAACCCCTTCATCGCATTGCGTCTTTTCACCTCGTTATCTCCTTCTATCCCAACTGATATTCCGGACGACTTAACATTGCATGCAGTAGACGACGTAGCGAATCCTCTGCATAGCTTCCTGCAGCGGCGATATCTGCTGTGCCCAAAGCGTCGGCAAGAAACTCAGCCAACTCCTCGCGATCAACGGGCAAAAGTGGCACCTCAAAAAAGCGACGCTCCAGATAGAGAACCACATCCAGTGGTGTGCTCAGCGCCTGTGACTGCACGTCTTTGACTAACTGCAGGCGGGCAAAGTCTCTGGGAATGGGACGGACCCGCTCAATAGCCATCTGCCAGCCGCGCATACTGCCCAAGCGCGTATTGAAGGCTTCATCTCGATCCGCCAGCGCATTGGACTGAGCCATCGTTGTGCCCATCATGCCAGTAGGCATGGTGGCATTTGATATGCTCATACCGCTCCGCAGGCGCTTCTGAACTCTCGCTACCTCTGGAGTGAAGGTCGGAAATCGATCTGGCGGCACAAAATTCAAATCCGGTGACACCACATCGAGGACAAAATTTCCACGCTCGAAAAGTAAGGACGGTGTGATCCAGCTGCGACCCTGAGACCAACCTGCAACCGTCGGCGGATGCATCAATCGTTGCCCAAGAGCACCGGTCACCACGTTAAAGTCCGGCACGCCGGGCACCTGGGTCAAACCCATCTTTTTATAGGTCGATACCACAAGCTCTACCGGGCTCTTGATATGCTCGCCTGCACTAGCATAAAAATCTTGGCTGACAAATAACTCCGTAAGGAAATCCCCAATCTCGTAGTTGTAGTGGCGCAAACGCTGGCCGAGCTGTTCTTCTGCGGCGGGCGACAAATCATCCTGCACGAAGTACCGATAAAGCTTTGCGGCGATAAACTGACTTGTTTGGGGTCGCGCCAGAATCCGGTCGATGATCTCAATGCCGTCAAAATGACCCCGCTCTCCGAGGAAGTCCTTTGCGCCGGCATCATGAGTCTCAGGATCAATATGGAACTCAAGTCCTTTGACTGACCAGCCTGTAAAGGCCCTAGCTGCTTCCCGAACGTCTTCCTCGCTGTACTCTCCCACGCCCATGGTAAAGAGCTCCATGATCTCTCGAGCGAAGTTCTCGTTCAGCGAATCCTTGGTATTTACTCCAGCATCGAGAAACACGAGCATGGCGGGGTCCTGAGCGATAGCGATCAGCAGATCCCTAAAATTAGCCAGACCCAGACGCTGAAAAGTCTCAACCTGTATAAGCATTTTTCGATAGTCGCGCACCTTGTCTTCGTTTGTTGCAAAGTGCCCATGCCAGAAAAGTGCAGCCTTTTCCCGCAGCGGTTGCTCGCCGGCTAACATGCGGTTAGCCCACCAGTAGGCAACCCGATCCGTTTCAAGCCGACTAGCCCTCAGCCAGTAGAAGAATTTGTTGACTATCGGCTGCAGCGGCCGGTTTCCGTCGGGTTTTACCGCAATACCCAAGGCATTACCTTGGCGCTTTGCCATTTCCGTGGTAGCCGGGCGGCTGGGAGGAAACGGATCTAGACCCTCATCAAAAATTCCAGAATGCCGAAAAGCTGGTGCGCTTGAATCATCTTTCCGGTTATTCATGAACTGCTCTAAGGCCAGCTTCGGTGTCTCACCAATAAGTGCAGCAATCTCTTCCAGGGTCGCGCCAAAACCAGCCCGCGACGCCAAATGTTTAGCCTGGGGCTCAGTCAGAGTCGACTGAAGGGGTGACAAATTCAGTGGCCCGAGCATCTCGCTCTTAGCCATAACCCCTGCGCTCGAAAACGCTATTCCCCCAATCAATGCCATCAGCACAATGAGTTTTGCGCGATAAGGCCTAACACCCGATACGATGCTGTACTGCCATCTAATAATGCTGCTCATGAACTCCCCTTTTGTACTAGCAAAGCTTGTTCGCTGATTATCAGCCGCGATCTCCCGTCAGCTTACCGCCTCGGGTGCCAGTGCTTTTTTACCCAAGATAGCATCGGAAATCTTCTCTGCCAGCATAATTGTCGGTGCATTGGTATTACCTGCAATCAGCGTTGGCATTAGCGAGGCATCGACCACCCGCAGCCCCAAAAGACCGTGAACGCTACCTTGAGCGTCGACAACCGCCATTTCATCCTGCCCCATCTTACAGGTGCCAACCGGGTGATAGAGTGTTTCTCCGGTTTGGCGAATCCATGCATCCAGCTCATCATCGTCGTCGATGTTAATATCTCCGGGAGGTTTAAGCTGCGCCCCGCGATACTCTTCAAAAGCCTTTTGCAAAAACAC
>JAYYHB010000375.1:0-3810 GCA_036157095.1 Pseudomonadota bacterium | reverse complement strand
CGATGCAGCCCCATGAGTCTTGCTCAAGATCATGTCGCTCATGGCGCCACCTTTGATCGCCATGGGATAAACGTGCTCGTGGGGGTCTACCCAGACATCGACGAAGACCAGGCGATTTTTGTTTTTTTCCGAGAACGCCTCTTCCATGGCAGCGTCGAGCTCCATCGCCTCACTGACTCGGATACCAACATGGCCAAAGGCTTCGGCTAAGGTCTTAAAATCCGGCAGCGAATCGCTGTAAGTGCTTTGTGAGTGCCGACCACCGTACTGCATGTCCTGCCACTGCTTCACCATGCCCAACGCCTGATTGTTGAGGTTGATGATTTTAATAGGCAAACCGTATTGCAGGCAGGTAGAAAGTTCTTGCATGTTCATCATGAAGGAGCCCTCGCCTGTCACACAGGCAACTACCGCCTCAGGATTACCCATTTGCGCGCCCAGCGCTGATGGCAGCCCGAAGCCCATGGTGCCGAGACCACCCGAGTTGATCCATCGCCGCGGCTCATCAAAATGATAGTACTGGGCGGCGAACATTTGGTGCTGGCCGACATCCGATGTAACAAAGGCCTCACCTTCGGTTATTCGATATAGGGTCTGAATTGCCAGCTGAGGCAGGATGCTTTGACCCTTTTGTGGCTCGAGGTTGTGATTCAAACCATGAGCACCGCGCCACTCTTCGAGCTGCGCCCACCACTGATCCAGATCTTGCTGCTGCTTTTGTCGCGAGGCCTTGTCGCGCTGACTATCTTGATCCTGGTAAGCTTCCCAGAGGGCATTGAGTACCCACCGTGCGTCGCCGACCAAGGCGATATCGCTCGATATGATTTTATCCACCGAAGCAGGGTCTACATCGAGATGTACGATGGTCGCCTTGGGTGAAAACTTATCTGGGTTGTTGGTGACTCGATCATCAAATCGCGCCCCGAGGGCGAGTATTAGATCAGCCTCATGCATATCCATTTTCGCTTCATAGGTACCGTGCATGCCAAGCATACCGAGGCTTTGCTCATCGCTGCCAGGGTATGCACCCAGACCCATCAAGGTTGATGCCACTGGCCCGCGACTTGCCTTCACAAGCTCACGTAGCGGCGTTTCTGCATCGGCTTGAATGACGCCACCGCCCACATAGAAGACCGGACGTTTGGCAGACAGCAGCGCCTGTACCGCGCGGTTCACCTGGGTGCGGTCTCCCTCAAACGCTGGCTTATAGGAGCGAAGGTTAACCTCGCTGGGGTACTCGTATTCGTAGGTCGCGCTTGGATCTGTCGTGTCCTTGGGCACATCTATCACCACAGGACCGGGACGACCCGTTGTCGCTATGTGGAAGGCCTTTTTGACCACGGCGGGGATTTCAGATGCATCGCGCACCATGAAGCTATGCTTTACCACCGGACGCGAAATACCCACCATGTCGGTTTCTTGGAACGCATCTGTGCCAATGAGATCGCTGGGCACCTGACCCGAAATAACCACCATGGGAATGCTGTCCATGTAGGCAGTAGCGATACCAGTTATGGCATTGGTCGCTCCGGGACCCGAGGTAACGAGCACAACGCCGGGATCACCCGTCGAGCGCGCATAGCCATCGGCCATGTGGGTCGCGGCCTGTTCGTGACGCACTAAAATATGCTCGATTTTTTGCTGACGAAAAATCGCGTCATAGATGTGCAGGGCTGACCCACCAGGGTACCCGAAGATGTATTCCACACCCTCGTCTTGCAGCGCTCGGATTAGCATATCTCCGCCGGACAGCATTTCCGCCATGTTCACCCTCTTTTGCTCGTTGTGGTATCGGTTACCCG
The DNA here is from genome assembly GCA_036157095.1 of Pseudomonadota bacterium. GTDB lineage: Bacteria > Pseudomonadota > Gammaproteobacteria > Pseudomonadales > Azotimanducaceae > UBA4421. The sequence goes on along the minus strand of JAYYHB010000375.1, from coordinate 2,008 downwards.
CTATGGACGATCAAGCCCGGCGCGCTCACGTCAGCAGTAACTGCAGCTTGTTCGGCTGTACGCGCACGTACAGGGCTTATCGGTGCAGGGCTTCTGCAGCGCTAGCCTGCCCTCGATACAAATGATGCAATGACTCGTAAGCTATTGATTTTGAGATGGACTCAGCCGAAGAACGTCTCTCACTGAACTGGCTTTAGGCTGCCTCACGCGCAAGCGCGCTATTCTTGTGATTCAGCGCCGACATGTCAATGAAGGCCACCGTGGGCTAACCGTCTTTTCAGCCCCCTCGGTAGATGACTGTGGCCATCCGACCGGTCTGCGCGCCTCGCCCGTTTTCATGGGTCGCCCGACGATGGGAATAAAAATCCTCACTGGCATAAGTGCATGCGCCGCTGAGAGCCACTTTCATCACGCCGCTTTCCCATAGTTGGTGCCGGGCAAGATTAGGCAGATCTAAAAACCTTTTTTCAGGCTTGGTTGGGTGATCGAGAACAAAGGATGAATACTTATCGACCATAAGTCCCCACACGTCCTCTGCCACCTCAAAGTGCGCTGGGCCAATACATGGACCAACCCACGCGCAAAGCTCTTGCGGTTTCGTTGGCATGGCCTCAATCAACACCGCTAGCACATCCCTGGTCAGCCCCCGCCAGCCGCCGTGGGCCGCAGCGATCAGCTCACCGCTGGCATCTGTCAGCACCACGGGGACACAGTCCGCACTTTGTATGGCAAGCGCTATATCCGGCAGATCAGTCCACATAGCGTCTGCCTTGGGTGGATGCTCGTCTCGTCCTGGCAGATCGCTGTCGACATAAATACAGGTATGACCATGCACCTGGTCGAGCCACTGAATCTGCGGTTCAGCCGAGGATCCACTCGCGGTTAGCCCTCCTTTGACGGACTGCTGTTCCTGCAAAAACGATCTTAACCGACTCCGTTTTGCGACCACGGCTGCGGGCACGTCGCCTACTTTTAGGCCGTAATTACCGCCCACGGGCAGATCGCTTGGGCTTGCCCCGCCGTAATGAGCAACGTAGCGCTGGGTGGTGCCGGCGATGACCTTCGACGGTGCGGCCCAGCGAGCGGCAAGCCATCCGTTATTTGGTTGCATGGAATATCCGCTGCATGATTCAACAAAACTCAGTGGAACATGTCTCGGTCGTGGGCCAGGGCATTCATCAACGCCTGCAGGTCTTCAGGTATCGGGGCAATAAAGTGCATCGCTTCCTCACTAACCGGATGCCTAAAGTCGAGTTTGATAGCATGCAGTGCCTGGCGCGAGTACTGCTGCAGGAGGGCTACGGTTTCGATGCTCGCCCCCCGCGGTATGATTCGGCGACAACCATAGGTGGTATCGCCCACCAAGGCATGACCAATACTCTGCATGTGAACCCGTATTTGGTGAGTGCGGCCACTGCCCAAGACGAGGTCTACCGCGGTGTGAGCACGATATCGGTCCCGCACACGAACCTGAGTTAGGGCAGGTTTGCCATCTTCACGGACTGCTTGGCGGGTACGCAGTCTTGGGTCACGGCCGACGGGTCGATCAATATCTTGACCGGCCACCATGACTCCCTCGCAGACGGCAAGATAACGCCGTCGCACCAATCGTTCGCTAATCGCTAGCACCAGCCGCTGATAGGCGAGAGGGCTTGCCGCCACAACCATAATACCGCTGGTATCCTTGTCTAGACGGTGCACGATGCCCGCCCGCGCAAGCTGGCTCAGATCTGGACGATGATGCAGCAAGGCATTAACCAAGGTGCCATCGGCATTGCCTGCCCCGGGATGCACAACAAGTCCTGCGCGCTTGTTCAGCACGAGGACATCGTCGTCTTCGAACATCACGTCCAATGCGATGTCTTGGGCCGCGTGCCAATCCTCTCGACTTTGACGCTGTGCACAAAGCACCAGCCGTTCTCCCCCAAACACTTTGTGTTTGGGCTTTACCACGCTCCCGTCGATGGTCAGGGAGCCCTCTCCTAACCAGCGAGTCAGTTCCGCACGG
>JAYYHB010000374.1:0-3470 GCA_036157095.1 Pseudomonadota bacterium | reverse complement strand
AACTGTTGCCCTGCTGATAATCCGCAGGCGCGAAGCCTAGCCCCCAGATAGCACCCCACAGCAATAAGATGATCGCCGCGCAGCCAAAAAAGGTTACCCACGACGTTGTGAGAGAAAAAAACCAACGCGGCGAACCTAGCTTGTGCCACAGACGTTTGAGCGCTCCGCTTGTCACGTTCGTTGCACCTGTTGATTAAATTGGGTATTCACATGATCTCCAACACAGCAGCAAACCAAGGAGTTTATGGCAGGGCCAGCACGCCTCGGCAGAGCCCAAATCCTTACTGCATTTCTAAGCTGATGCGTAATCCAGCCAAAGTCGCAAAAGGTGCGATACCCAGCGACACCAAACTAATCAGTCCTAACGCGTATACCTGGGGCATAACGCCACCTCCAAACTGTGCTGCATTTATCATGTCTGCCCCGAATATTAGTGTCGGCAAGAACAAGGGCAGCACCAGTAAAGCCAATATGATGCCGCCACGGTTAAATCCAACGGTAACGCTTGCCCCTATGCTACCGAGCAAACTAAGTGCTGGCGTTCCCAGGAGCAAGCTGAAAAACGTTATCAGCAATACCTTCGGGGCAATACCCAACGCGATTCCGATTAGCGGACTGAATATCGCAATGATAAACCCAGTACTGAGCCATTGCATAAGTATTCGGATCAAGACTGCGACAAAAGGTACCTGAGATGTCAGCAACATTTGTTCCAACACGCCGCTGTCAAAATCTCTGCGGTACATGCCGTCGAGGGCCAGCAGTTGGGTGAGCAATACCAAGGTCCAAAGGATTCCGGCGGCTAAGGACGGTGCTTGATCCGAGCTGTCGTCGACAAGCAAAGGGGCCGCGACAACAAACAACATGGTGCTCAGCAGCAGAAAGACCAGCGGGTTTATCACAGAGCCCTTGGCTCGCACCAGGATGCGAAGCTCTCTTCCTAATATGCTGATGATCAATGTTCTGCGCCTTGGCGTTGCACCTCGGTCAAGGCCTGCAGTGTCACTGTCACTTTATTTGTCACCTCGATGGGGTTGTGGGTAGCGCAGACAACAGCCCCGCCGTTGGCACAGTGCTCGGCGAGAATATGTCGGAGCAGATTCTGGGCACTCACGTCCAATGCGGTGAGGGGTTCATCCAACAGCCAAAGCGTCCGCTCACTCACGAGCAAACGCGCCATTGCAGTGCGACGCTGCTGTCCGGCAGATAGCGTGTTACAAGGCGCAAATGCTTTAACGAGCACTCCCGTCGCTGCCAGTGCACACAATAGGGAGTCACGATCGCCCTGTTGCCCCTCCAACCCAGCAAACCAGGCAAGATTCTCAAGGGGCGACAACATTCCATCCAAACCCAATCGATGCCCTTGGTAGAGAAACGATGTTGTCTCGTATTTGCCACTGTACTGTGAGTATAGTCCAGCCAGGGTCCTTAGCAGAGTGGATTTTCCCACGCCATTGGCACCCATCACTTCGATATAGTCGCCGGGGCTGACCGTCAGATCCAAGGGTACGAAGAGCGCTCGTCCATCCCGTTCGCATGACAATGCGTTCAATGTAAGCATGAATTGGCCCGGCAAAGTAAATCCTAGTCCAGGGTCATGCGAACGCCGAGGTAAAACTGTCGCGGCATTGCTGGAAAATAGCGATAGCTGCCAAACGCAAAGTCAGCACGGTCCGCGTAACGCTCGTCTAGCAAGTTTATGACCCGAAGGCTAAGTGCTGTGGAGGCGGTAGCCTGCCACTGCATGCGCCAGTTCACGGCATAGTGGCCCTTATATCGCGCCGTGTTGGCCGCGTTAACAAAATAGGAGCCAACCCGATTGACCTCCAGTTCCTGATCCAGGGTGTCTGATATCGCCATACGCCATGCCGCATGAGCAATCCACCGCGGCGCCGAATCTAGATCGTTACCGTCCACGATTTGCTCCCGTCCCGTCGCAGACCTGGTGAAATCGTATTCATGTTTAGCATAAGTAGCCGACAGCTGAAGCTCATGCCGTCCGATGGCACGAGTACCGCTAAACTCCATTCCGGCAGAGCGTGTTCGTCCATCGCTAACATTAAACGCGTCAGCGTCTCTAAAGAGGAAGTCCCGAGTCCGCTCAACAAAGGCAGCCACGGCCACCGCGTCGTTTTTGAACCCTGCTTCGAAGGCCGTCAGCCGCTCGCTGTCCAGATCTGCCACGGTCTGCCCACCTCGCAGACGATAGAGTTCTGTTACCTGAGGCGGTCTGAAGCCGCTGCTAACACTTGCGTACAAAAGGCCTGCATTAAGGTCTTTTTCGACTCCCAAGCGCGCTCCAACATTAGTGAAGGAATCTGTTCGACTTTCAGGCCTCGAATACAGACAGCCCCCGAATCCGCACGGGGTGCCATCGTCCTTGGTGTTACCAACGATATGATTATTCTTATAGTCGTAGTCGAGGTGCTCAAGTCGCAGGCTGTGCAGTACCCGCAGCCCGTCGCTTAGGCTGTGCTGGAGGTTGTAAAATCCGGCGACCAAATAGGAATCAACTTCGTAGTCGTAGTGCAAGCCCGCCGGTCGGGTTGCGACTAGGAAGGCGCTTCCAACCGTGGGTCCATCTTGGAATTCATTTAACGCACCGGACATCAACTCAACCTGTCCCCCAACATTAGCCTTGGTAGCGCCCGCATCAATTGCGTAATCGACGATCAGACCACCGCTCGTTTGATCGTTCTTTTCCATGGGCTGACCTGGCAGAAAGTGCTGCAAAAAAGTCATTTGCGAGCGCCGAAGATAGGGCTTGAGCGCCCACTGGTCTCTCGTCCATTCACTACTTGCCCGCATAGACCAAGCGTCGCGAAACGCCTCAGGATTTGGATTGGATGAGCGCAGGTCGGGATCTTCGTAGGCCTCCAAACCGCGCACATAGGCCCCGGTCTCCTGATTAAGCAGCGTCGCCGTAAACTGGTTTTTCACCGCCCAGCCAGAGACCTCCGTGAGATGCGCCAGGGACGCTTTTTGCTGCCCGTAGCCGGTGCTGTTTCGATAGCCGTTTGTTGTCGTGCCGACGATGCTAGCGCCTACCGTATGGTCTCCTCGGGCAAAGCCTCCGGCAGCGTTCACTCGGGCAAAGTCGTAATCGCCGACTTCAATGCCCAAAGACGTGCGTTGCGGCACAGGGCTGATCACGTTGATCGCGCCATGCAACGCATTACCACCCAGCACCGCACTCGCGGGACCCCGCCAAACCTCGACGGCTTGTGCCTGCTCAAGATTGAGCTCGAATAAATTATTGACGTTGCAAAACCCCTGAGGCCGCAAGGGAATACCGTCTTCAAGCAGAGCAAACTCACCGCAAGCTCCTGAGCCTGTATATACCGCTGAGCGTATGGCTGTGAGATGTTCTTGACCGGATCCTCGGTTTATCCAAACCCCTGGCACCCGATTAAGCACCTCGCTTGGATGCGTGGCTGCAACATCTCGTACTGTCTGCGTATCAATCACGC
>JAYYHB010000373.1:0-3589 GCA_036157095.1 Pseudomonadota bacterium | reverse complement strand
AAGTTTCCGCTGGGCTTTTGGCCCTGCCGTTTTTCATCGTCGTTTTCCAAAAGCAAAGAGGCCCATCTTGTGCCATATCAACGCCCGCACGCGGCACGCTCTGCGCAATCAAGGGTCTCTGCAAGGCCAGAAGCCCGTCAAGCACCTGCTTGCTATCGTGCTGTTTAGCATTATTGCCAGCGGCTGCAGCAGCATCCCCTTTTTCGGCAAAGGCGATGATGAAGGCGAAGACATCGAAGCGATCGAGACGACCGAAGAGCGCGTATACAGCCAAGCTCAGCGCGCCCTGCGTAGCTCGAACTTTTCCTTGGCAATCGAACAATTAGAATTGCTAGAAGCGCGATTCCCCTTCGGGAGATTTGCCGAGCAGGCTCAGCTGGAGCTGATTTACGCGCACTATCTCACCCAAGACATGGACAGTGCACGGGCAAATGCAGATCGCTTTATTCGCCTGCATCCCACTCACCCCAACGTCGATTACGCCTATTATCTGCGCGCTCTATCGGCGTATAAATTTAAAGACGGCCTGTTGGACCGGCTTTTTTCTGCGAATCCGGCCAGTAGGGATATGGCGCCGCTACGAGAGTCCTATTCTGAACTTGCTTTGCTGCTGAACGAATTTCCCAACTCACAGTACGCATCGGATGCCCGTCAACGAATGCTATGGTTGCGGGAATTGCTTGCCCGATCAGAGATTTTCGCTTCCGATTACTATTTGCGGCGCGGTGCCTATGTCGCAGCGGCAAATCGTGGCGCCTATGTGATCGAAAATTACCCGGATACGGTGGCTCGGGCGGATGCCCTAGCTAGAATGGTTGAAGCCTACTACAAGCTTGGACGCACCGAAGAGGCGAACCGATCCCTGCGCGTTTTGGCGCTCAACCACCCGCAGTACCCAGATTTTGACGCCAACGGTAATCTCGTTTTGGAAGAGCGCGTTCGTAACCGAGATCGCTCCTGGGCCAACATTATGACCATGGGGCTCATGGATCGACCGGACACACCTCCGCCCATCACCATCGTCTATCCCGACACTGCCAGTGAGACTCTGCCGGGTCGCGAATCACCCCAGTCCTCGGAGAATCGCGCACCGGAAAATAAGAAAGACAGTATCTTTGGCTTTTTACCTTTCGTCGACTAACTTCGACCTCCCACTCTAGGTGACGGCAACGGCTGACTTGCCCTTCTTCCATGGCTGACAGCCGCGTCATCCTACAAATCTGACGAGCACGTTATGCTCTACCGGGCACTTTTGAAGCTATACAGCCAAACTATGGGTTTTCGTTACCTGCCCTCGTCAAAAACTGCGCTCAGATACCCGGGATTCACCCTCATCGAGATCTTGATCGTGATCAGTTTACTAGCGCTACCAAGGGCGCTGATGACGCCAAACCTGCAGCACGGTAATCCCATTGTTGACCTCGAGCAACGCGCCAAGGCCCTGGCTTCCTTGATCAACCAGGCACGGACTCTGGCAATTACAAACCGTAAGCGAGCGGTCCTTTGCGGAGCGGCACCGGACGGCGAACTCTTTCTTGGGGACAACCTCAATCGACGCGTCCCCTGCGACACGCAGAGTGGTTGGCATAACGGCATACAGGTGGTGATCGATCACGACACGAACCAGCAACCCAGCGCTGAGGATGAGGTAGTGCTTTACCAGCCCGCAGACAGCGAGCGCGTTGTTATAAGTTGGTGAGGTTTTCGTGGCATGGAGCGAATCGACTTTTTACCCAGCGGGAGCACTTACTGGCAAAACAGTCTCTTCACTCTGTGCTCGACCAACGATGCGAGCCTGCACCGAGATGTGATCACAAACGCGGCTGGCCAAAGCTATATCAGCTCTGGGACAGGCAGCAGATGCGCAGGCTGAGAAGCGGTTTCTCATATGCTACTGAGTCGCATCCTCGGCGAGCGGCGCCGCCACCGAGAGAATGGAAACATCAAAGGTAATATCGCTACCGCTCAGCGGATGGTTAAAATCTACTTGCACCGTGTCGTCATAGACCGCCTTTACAACGCCAGGCAGCTCACCATCAGGTGCCTGAAAGGAGACCACGAGGCCGGGCTCTAACGGCTGCTCACTGTTGAATTCCGCAAATAGCGTCTTTGCCAGGAGGCGAATATTCGCATCGACCCGCTCACCAAATGCTTGCTCTGCAGGAATCACTAACTGGGCATCGTCACCGGCACTCAATCCAAGCAATACCTCTTCGAAACCGGGCAGTAGGTTACCGTCGCCCAGAGTAAGCGAGGCGGGTTTGCCGCGGCGGGTGGTATCAATCTCTTCACCGCTAGGCATCAGCAGCGCGAAATGCAGGCTAATGCGCGATCCCATCTGGATCTTTAACCCATCACCATCAGAAGAGGCGATCAAATCGGACATAGAATTTTCGGCTCCGTCATGTTGTTGGGCGGCAGTCTGAGGCGTTTCTCGCTGATTGCAAGACGGTGAGCGCGCCCAAACCTGACCTGTATCGAGCCACAAAGGCGGGCATGAGTCCTCGGTCGCTATCCCTGGGTCTTTGGTTCGGCCCTGCCGAGCGACTCTCCTGAATCATCAGGGCGATCCAAATCACCACGCCACAAAACAGCGCTGAATCGGCGACGTTGAAAGCAGGAAAAATATGTTGCTGGTAATGCAGCAGAATAAAATCCACAACATAGCCGTTTACCGCGCGATCATAGAGGTTCCCCAAGGCTCCGCCCATAATCAGGCCATAGACGAGACCCATCCACCGCTCAGTCTGGGTGAGACGCGAGAGCTCTCGAAGGATGTAGGCACAAAAAGCGAAACCGATGCCCAAAAAGAACCAGCGCTGCCACCCACCCGCATCCGCCAAGAAAGAAAAGGCAGCTCCGGTGTTATGCCATCGCACCCAGGCAAAGAAAGACAGCACCTGAATTCGCTCGCCGTAAAACAGCTCGGAAACGACAACCCATTTCGTGGCTTGATCTATGGCAAAAACAGTGGCCACCAATAAAAGCCACTGCCAGCGCCGGGGGTCCAAGGCCTCAAGCTCGGAAGCATCATCCGGTGTTTTTACGGGCAGATTCATGAAGTGATCGCCGATTCACTCATCGAAGTAGTGTCGCGCCTGCTCAATATCTTGGTTGATCTGCGTTTTGAGTGCATCAATCGAGTCAAAGGCCTGCTCCTCGCGAAGCTTTCGCTTAAATGTCACCTTGATTAAGTCGCCATAAAGATTGCCTGTATAATCGAATATATGCACCTCTAAGATCGGCTCCTTGCCGTCGACTGTCGGTCGAACTCCAATGTTGGCGATACCGTGGCGCACCGCACCTGCGATGCCCTCGACGGTCACGCAGTAAACCCCTTCGAGGGCTGCGCGATAGCGCTGCAGTCGAATATTCGCCGTGGGTACGTTCAGCTGACGACCGAGCTGACGACCGTATACCACTCGCCCCATGATGAAGTATTCGTGACCCAGAAGATTTGTCGCTGCGGTGAAATCCCCCGCTGCCAAGATTTCTCTGATGAGAGTGCTGCTGATCCGCGCTTCACCCTGAAGCAAGGTGGACATAGCGCTGACGCTATAGCCATGAATGTGACCGCATCTCTCGAATA
>JAYYHB010000372.1:0-2657 GCA_036157095.1 Pseudomonadota bacterium | reverse complement strand
CTGGAATGCATCGAACGCTACAAAATCACCCACAGCCAGTGGGTACCCACCATGTTCGTACGCATGCTCAAACTGCCAGAAGTCGTGCGCCTAAAATACGATGTAAGCTCGCTGCAGTGTGCTATTCATGCTGCAGCGCCATGCCCCATTCCGATTAAGGAACAGATGATCGACTGGTGGGGTCCGGTGATTTACGAGTACTACGCGGGAACCGAGGGAAATGGTTTCGTGCAGCTCAATTCCGAAGAATGGCTGGCGCACAAAGGCTCGGTGGGCAAGCCGCTGACCTGTGAACTGCATATCTGCGATGAGCACGGCGAAGAAGTCCCCGTTGGTGAGTCCGGCACCATATTCATGGGCGGAGGCGGAACCTTCGAATACTACAAAGACGAAGGCAAAACCAACGATTCGCGGCACCCTCAGGGTTGGTCAACCTTGGGCGACGTAGGCTATCTCGACGAAGACGGCTACCTGTACCTGACTGACCGCAAGCATTTCATGATCATTTCAGGCGGCGTGAACATTTATCCACAAGAAGCGGAGAACGCGCTCATCACCCACGACGCCGTGGTGGATGTGGCGGTATTTGGGGTTCCTAACCCGGACTTTGGTGAGGAAGTGAAAGGGGTTGTGCAGCTTAAAAACCCCGCCTTGGGCACGCCGGAGATGGAGGTAGAGCTGATTGACTATTGCCGATCCCAATTGTCGAGCATCAAATGCCCGCGCAGTATCGACTTCAGGGATGAGCTGCCACGCCACCCGACTGGTAAGCTTTATAAACGGCTGCTTAAAGACGAGTACTGGGCCAACCAGTAGCGCGCAAGCTCATTGACTTTGAAGCACATTCGCTGGCGAAAATTGGTCCGTCAGCGGGCGAATGCGACTATCCCAATCCGGCTTCTGCTCACTCAGCGAGAGCAGGGTGCTTACGTATCGCTTGAGCGGCATGTCGTAAGGTGCCATAGGTGCCTTTAAGGCGTCGGCGTTGGCCCGGAGGGTTTTGCGATCCAGCGGGGTTCGCGCATCAATGTCGAGTTTTGCCTGAGGCACCAAAATCACGCGATTGCCCGAAGTCGGCAGTCGGAAATTCAGGAAACCGCCAAAGGCCTCAGCATAGGTCGCCGATTCATAGTCGTAGAGTTTACTGCTGGCAAAGGTATTGGCGACCAGTACCCCATCGTCGCTGAGCAAGCCGCGCATTTCGCCAAGAAACTCGACGGTCATCAGGTGCTCGGGAATGTATTCACCATCGAAGGCGTCGAGCACAATAAGGTCGTACTGCTCGCCGCGAAGCGCCGCGCGTTTACCAAACACCCGAGCATCCTGAACATAGACTCGATTTTGGTCATCCTCGGCAAAGTCAAAGAACCGCTTCGCCACACGCACAACGGCCTCGTCAATCTCAACCGTGTCGATCATCGCACTGGGCAGAATATCTCGCAGGGCCATGGGCAGGGTGCCCCCTCCGAGGCCAATGATCAAAATGCGTTCGGGGTCAGGTTTCAGCAGCAGAGCAGACAGGGTCATCTTAGCGTAGTCGAACACCAGTCGCTGCGGATTGTTGCGGTCCATACAGGTTTGTCGACTGTTTTTACGCACCAGGGTGAACTTCAGACAGCGCAGATTACGTTCGTCTTCGACGATGATGCGGGTATAAACCGAGCGTTCTTCGTGCAGGACTTTGGCGTAGACGGGAATTGACAACGCAAGCGCAAGGAAGGCGTATGTTGTCGTGATCCAACGTTTTGGAGATGGGTGTATTTGATGCATCGAGATGTCTTGGCTGGCTGCGTGATGTAGTTACTCTATTCGACACACCTTCGATTACCAACATAGTTGCTCATATAGACAGAAAATTTGGCGCACAGGCAGTCGTAACGGACATCGATGTTGATTTGCAGATGACTAATGCTTCGCAGAAGTAAATACTGTCGATTGCTTTCAACCTTTAGTTTGCGGAAAGGCTTTAAAGGCGACTGAAAACTGATCAAGCCCGTTGACAATTAGCCGCCCGCCCACTTGTCACTTCTCTCCAGGATGACGCAGGGATGACCGCTGAAAAAAGCATACGCAACAAGAACATGTACATGACTGATCCATCTAGCAGTGGCAACACACCACCCCCACTCGAAGAAGAGACCGCGCAAACCCTTGCTGACGATCTGGCGGATACCAAGCAACAGTTGGTAAAGCTGGGACGCCGGGTGTTTCAATTGTCTTCAAGAGTCGCCTCGGTTAGGCACGAAGATCAAGCGTTCTTCGAAGACATTCCCGACGACCATCCGATCTTTGGCAACGAAAACCTCACCGAAATGCAGCTCAACGAGTTCTTTAAGGCCAGCGAAGGTTATGTGGCGCTATTGAAAGAGGTGAATGTGCAGTTTTTGAGGCTATCAGGGCGGCTGAAAAAAGAGTAACGCCGCAGTCTAGCGCACATCTTTTGACTCACTACTGTGAAATCACTAATAGACAGCGAACACAACCCGCGCTCTTTCGCCACAGGCCGGCATACTTGACCTCATCATGCAGCTTGGTCTGATAGCTAGCTAGAGAGAGCAATGGAGGGGCTTACCCAATAGATAAAAATCTAGAGCAGTTATCGACTTTTTGAGGAACGCCTCGCCGCCAAGATCGCCACACCTGCCACGACCAACAAA
>JAYYHB010000371.1:0-7028 GCA_036157095.1 Pseudomonadota bacterium | reverse complement strand
TTGACTGGACGCCCAGAGGAAGGAATTTTGACCCCAGAACACCCTGCGTGAACAAATAGATCTAAGTCGGTTTGTGACGCGCCAAGAATGCCCACCGGGACAAGCTTGTAGAGAATTTTACCATAGCGAGTCTCTACTCGATCCAGCATCTGCTCGAGCGAAAAACAGTCGTTGCGCACACGCACCTGCATGCTGCGATCCTCGACCAAGATCATGTAATTGATCATGCGATCAGCAAAAATCATGTCACAGGCTGCTTGGGATACCGTGCCATTATCGATAAAGACCATGCCTTGGTTCGATGTCGCGTGGAGCACTTTGCGCACCGAGTTGAACACTTCCTCAGCGTCGCTGCTGAAGCCCGGCACTTCATGAGACCAAACATGAGTAAGCAAGGGGAAGTAAGTTTTCGACTCTGGCTCGCTAGCGATGATCTCGCACACTTTGAAACCCGCTTCCGCGTTTTCCTCGGCTATTGGCAAAAACTCAATTTTGCGCGCAAATTTCTTGTGCAGTTCCGACACATGAACGATCAGCCGCGTGTTGGGCCCCACACGTTCGCTGCCCAACCTCAGCAGGCGTTCCGAGATATTCTCCACGAGCGCCTCGTCATAAAGATTTCTAGACAGTCGCTTGTGGGTTGCGTGCAGGCTGATATTTTCTTTTAGGGCTCTAGCAATTTCTGTGAGATTTAACGAGCGCGATCCGCTGATGCCCTTGAGCATGCTCTGCACGAACTTTCGGTCTACCTTGCCCAGTGGCTTTGCTAACGAATCGGCACAAAGTCGATCCGTGAATCTGTCAAGGCTCACCTTTTGATATCTACTTTCCAAGAGACTATCCCCCGAATTGCTCACGATCCGTTATGAACTCGTACATCTCAACTGCCTACTGACGCTCGCTCGGCTACGGCAACTCACGGAACAACATGCAAGCTGCACGGCCACACTTCACCCAAAATTAACCAGACTCAAGTCCGCACAGAGCAATAAAATCGAGCTTTTGCGCCTTCGTCATAGCAGAAAAATCTGGCACGCCGAGTTCTGTGGTAGGCAATGCCTCGAACTCAGGCGAAGGTGCTTGCAGGCTGGCAGCGATATTGTGCAGGCCACCGCCGGTATCTACGCCGTAGCTCAACGCGACCACAATCGGTTTCGGCCAAACCGGTGAAGGCACACCGCCCATATCGGGTTTGAAACCTAGATGTGCCTCCATTTGTGCAACCAGCTCGGCCTCATCGAGGCCGCGCTGTTTCTGTCCAGCAGAGCCGTAAAGCGTGCGCGATTGATTGCATAAGTAGGCCCAACGCAGCTTGGCATGAAAACCGGGTAAGCTTAGGCACTCTTGAGGAACCCCATCACCACCAGAAATAACGCCGTTTTTCACCATAAAATAATAGCCTGCGATAGGCCGATCCGCGCCTACCAAGCGCTCAGGAGCATGGGTGTAGGTTTCACTAAAGCCCCAGACGAGATCGTCGGGCAGGTCGGCAGCCTGTAGAATTTTTATCCCGTAGTCAGCGCACGCCTCACCCCACGCCTTGGAGCCAAACTCGCCTACGGTCTCTAAGGTGCTGACGTCGATCTCAAACATGTGAAGGTCCCTCTCCTTGCCAAACAACGATCGTCGACTGAGCGCTGCGACGTTTCAAGCCGCATTCACGAATATTCACCCAAATTTTTGCGCTGACGGTTTGGGCATGATGGCTCGTAGACGCCGCTTTTTTGGCACAGCACCGAGCCGCACGTGGTTTTTGGGTGATGTAAGATCCTACCAGGTTGACCGCCCCGGAGGGCGTTTCTAGTCTTAGCGTTTGCTCTTCAGACTGATCACAGAAGATCCGCTTTATGCATGCACTCGAAAAGACTCTAATAAAGACAGAACTTAGGCAGCGCCGTGAAGAGGGCTGTGATGTTGCGGCAATCGAACAGAAAGTCGCTCAGGCGTTTGCGGAGGAAGCACCGAATAACACATTCAAAAAACTCTACGACGATCTCATGGCGTTGCCGATCGAGGCATCCTTCCCATACGATGAACCATCGACTCTAGCGGACATTCAACTGGCCCGCCCCAACCCCAGTGCTCAAACAGATGATCCATTGGACGCACACCAAGCGGCGGAGCAAATTCATGGCGGCTGGCTCGGCAGAGCCGTAGGTTGCTGCCTAGGTAAACCGGTGGAGGGCTGGAAAAAAGCGCGGATCGAGACCTATCTCACGGATATCGGCGCGCTACCCCTAGATAATTACATCCCCTTCTCCGAACGCTTAATCGCCAACGCGCTTAAGTCCAGTACCCGCGGCAATATCCAGTGCATGGATCGCGATGATGATATGGACTTTACGGTGCTAGGGTTGCTGGCTTTAGAGCGCAAGGGTGCGGCGGTTTCGCCTCGAACCATTGCCAATACTTGGTCAGCGCATATGCCCCTAGGACTTACTTATACCGCCGAGAAAGTTGCCTATCGCAATTTTTCCCTTGGCATCTGGCCGCCGCACTCAGCGCTATTTCGTAACCCTTTTAGGGAGTGGATCGGCGCCCAAATACGCGCAGACGTCTTCGGCTACGTCGCTCCGAGACAGCCGCAAAAGGCAGCCGCGCTGGCCTTTCAGGACGCCAGCATTTCTCATGCAAAAAATGGCGTCTACGGCGAGATGTTCATCGCCGCGATGATCGCTGCGGCGTTCGCAGCTGAGGATGCCAACAGCATTGTCGATACGGGGCTAGGCGAAATTCCCAAGGACTGTCGACTGGCTGTCGCGATACGCGCAACACAGGCTTGGTGCCAGCAAGAGATGACTTCCAGCCAACCGAACTGGCAAAACGTCTGGGAGAACATTAATGAGCACTACGGCCACTACCATGGTGTGCACACCATTAATAACGCGGCTATTGTGGTTATGGGCGTGTATTTCGGCTACGCGGACTTTGAGCAGGGCATCGTCGCGACCACGCTGGCAGGCTGGGATACCGACTGCAATGCCGCCACCGTAGGGTCGATCCTCGGGGTGAAATTCGGCGCCCAGGCACTGCCAAACAAGTGGACCGAGGTGCTGAACGATCGCCTTGTCTCAGCCGTGCGTGGGGAAAATCACAACACCCTATCGCAGCTTGCCAAACGCACTGTCGCCGTCGCCGAAACAATGTCGGCCACCGCAAGAGCGCCCAAGGTCGATACCCTGTCCGGCGACGCCTCTGGTATCTGGGAGCTGGACACGGGCTGGGGCGCACAATTACTGAAACTCAGCGAAGGCACCATCTACTTGGTCGATAACGAGCTGGGGCCGTTTAACATCAGCTCCAGTTCCCTGGTGGATGGTGCGCTCAAGTTCAGTTTTGCTATCGATAAGGGCGACTGGGACTTTACCGTCGATTTTGAAGGACGACTCGACGGCGATCAGATTGAAGGCTCCTATTACCCGGGCGTGGTCCCGGTCAGCGGGCGTCGCATGTCCCACGCCTAGAAGAGTAAAGCGGGTTATAGAGCGAGAGAAAGACGGAACGAGAGAGACAGAAAAAACGAACAAAAGACCGGCGCGTTGACGCAAATTACGCGCAGTCACACAAATTCCGTCTAAATCGGACACACAAGAGAGGCATTTATGAAAATCACCGACATTAAAGTTACTGTCTGGGAATGGAAGGATATTCCTCCAACGCGTTACACCCTCAACGTGAAGAGCTCAGGTAGCTCCACGCATATGGCACTCGTAAGAATCATGACTGACGAGAGTATTGAGGGGCACGCCTTTCTCGGCAATGCACTCAGCTCTTTAGGCAACGATGCCAGCACTATCATTGAACGATTCAAGCCGATGTTGGTAGGGCAAGACCCCCTGGATCGAGAAAAGATCTTTCAGCGCATGACGAACTGGGCCATGGGCCCAATCCTGCGGGTGATCGGCGCCATCGACGTCGCACTTTGGGATCTTGCAGGCAAAGCGGCCGGCGTACCTATCCACAAATTAATGGGCTCCTATCGCAGCAGCGTGCCGGCCTATGCCAGTTCCGCCGTCTTCGAGCATACCGAAGAATATGCTGAGGAAGCGGTTCGCTACAAAGAAGCGGGCTGGAGCGCATACAAGATTCATCCACCGGCCATCGCCGCATGGGACATCAAAATTTGTGAGGCGGTGCGTAAGGCTGTGGGTGATGACTACCGAATCATGCTGGATTCGACCTGGTCATATGACTACCCCGACGCGCTGCGGGTTGGGCGAGCCGCCGAGGCATTGGACTTTTACTGGTATGAAGACCCGCTAGCCTACGACGACATCAATGGATACATCAAACTCAAACAAGATCTGCGAATCCCGCTTATGGCGACAGAAATGCCCAACACCGGCCCCAAGGCTTATGCGCCGTGGATTTTGAACAACGCCACGGACTATCTGCGTGGGGACGTTGCAATCAAAGGCGGCCTAACCTCTTGTCTGAAGACTGCACACACGGCGGAAACATTCCAAATGAACTATGAAGTGCACCACGGCGGTAACTCGTTAAACAACGTTGCCAACCTGCACCTCATCATGGCAGTGAAAAACTGCGAATATTTCGAAGTGCTGCTACCAGACGAAGTGCAAAAGCACGGTCTGGTGGAAGATATTGAGGTGGATAAGAACGGCATGGTGCATGCGCATCAGGAACCGGGGCTTGGCGCGCAAATTGACTTTGAGCTCATCGAGCACAACAAAGTCGCGGAACTGTGATTTCGCCACGCCATGTTGGAATCTCGGTGCAATGACCTATTCGCCGCCATGGACTGGCGACTACTTACGCAATAAAGACCAGTTATCGGCATCTTGGCGAGGAGAGAGAACGTGAGCGAAGTAATACATACACTCGAATGGCAGCAACTGCCGGATATGCCTGTCGCCAAATGGGAGCCAGCCAGCATTCTCATCGACGGCCAGTTCTACGTGCTTGGTGGTTACGAGAACTACATCATGTCGAGCAGGTGTCTGCATGTGTTTGACCCCAAGACCGAAACTTGGCGGCAGCTGCAGGACCTACCCAGCGCAATATCTCACGTCAATCTGGTCCCCGGAGAATCAGGTTTCTGGTTCGCCGGCGGTATGAAAGACAAGGTACATCCGGGCAAGGATCATATTATTGCCGAAGTCTGGCACTACAACATCGAGCTTGATCGCTACACCGCCGCGCCACTCCTGCCCGGCCCACGAGCCGGTGGCGGATTGGCGCGTATCGATGACAACCTGCACTATATATCCGGCTTGATGGCGGACCGGGACACTGATTCGCCAGATCATTGGGTGCTAGATCTCGCGGCGTGGCGAGAGGGCGAAAAAATCGACTGGATCGAAGCCGCACCCCTACCCGTTGGACGCAACCAACTTTCGGTCGCGGTGCTCAATAACGAGATCTACGTAGTGGGTGGCCAATTCAATCATGACACTCAGCAGGTCGATCAAACCGATGTCGATATCTACAGCCCAACAACAGACACATGGCGCGCTGGCCCGCCGCTGCCGTATGGCCACTCGCATTCCGAAGGTGCGACCTTTGTCCATGCAGACACGATATGGATGATCGGCGGACACCACACTCCGGCAGGCGAGAAGAAGAGCTTTTGCGGCGATATCCTAACGCTACAAGCCGGTGGCGAATGGCAGATCATGGCTAAACTCCCCAAACCGATTTCCTCCCCTGCCGCCTCCATTGTCGAGAACACACTATATATAGCTGGCGGCTGGGATGGGCGTCGGGAAAGCGAAACCCAAAAATGGCTGTCGTCACCAGAAGTGTGGACCGCGGACATTGGGACGTAGCGTATCTAAGCCGCCTGGGGCTGCGTTTCGGCCCTAGGCTAAGGCTCTAGACTATTTCGGCCTTTTCCGTCACCTACACTGCCACCCCGTTCCCAATATGCAACGACGACTCAAACTTGCAGGCCTCATGTTGTTCGCCATTGCCGTTCTCACCACATTCGGTTACCAGTCGTATCTGGCTTGGGTTACCCGAGAATATGGTCAGCACCTACCGCGCATCGATATCACGGTCGACACAACAGATCGCGAGTACTATGTGTTTGCTCCCTATAGCGCGCCCGACGCGCCCAAGCCCCTATTGTTCTTACTGAATGGCGGCGACGCTGGTCATTGGCGGTTTCCGCAACAGTTTGCCTGGCAGGCATTGGCCGAGGAGCTTGGCATCGTCCTCGCCGTGCCAGTTGGCAAGTACGTCGAAGACAACGAGGGGGCGTGGCAACTCAACACGTCAGCCAGTGCCTTTCAGGACATCGACTACATTAATCACATCATTGAGGACGTCGCCGAGCGCCATGTCATTGACCCTGACCGGCTATATGCGGTGGGCTACTCGCTAGGTTCGATGTTTGCCTATGAACTGGCCTGCCATCTGAGCCATCGTTTCGCCGCCATCGCATCCTTCGCTGGCTCCATGCCAATTCGACCTACTGCCTGTGACCCTAAGCGTCACGTGCCGTTGATGCACATTCATGGCGTGAACGATCCGATCATCGCATACGCAAACACCTGGGATTGGAAGCACTGGCCCGCTGTCGGCACCATGCACGACGTGCCCGGCCTTGTGGCGTTCTGGCGCTCGCGCTACCGGTGCAGGACTGTCGACACTGCCGAATCGTCCAGAGAGGTGCACACGGTCTACGCCGAGTGCGAGCAAGGTGCCACAGTTGAGCACTATCAGCTTTTGGCGGGCACCCACGAATGGCCAGCCACGCTCGGCAAGCAGCCGACCTATGAGGTCATTTGGGCATTCTTGAGTCGATATACCCTGCCACAGTCAGCAAGCAGCACATAACGCAGTGTTGGCCTAACTAGGCGCAGCCTGCATTTGATCCTCATCCTCCCGCAACAGGCTGCGTAGATAGGCAGGGTCGTCATTGGCGGCAATCGTCGCTTCGGGAATTCTCCCCTTAAAATCCTGAAACGGCAGCATGTACGGCCTGCAGTGTTGGCCAATCAGCGTTACCCGCAAACCTGGCGTAGTTTTGCGGTATGAGCCATGCCACAGAGCGCCGTTGAAAA
>JAYYHB010000370.1:0-2658 GCA_036157095.1 Pseudomonadota bacterium | reverse complement strand
GCTGCGAGAAATGTTCTTGGTGCTCATCGGCACATTGGCTTGTTTTCTGCTCTTGGCCATTGGGTCGTATTCTCCAGATGATCCCTCCTTCACCTATACCGGTGGTAATACCAGCATTGACAATCTCTTTGGCGTTAGTGGTGCCTACCTTGCGGACATTCTTTTATTCCTGTTTGGCTGGGTCGCCTATTTGCTTCCCATGGGTCGGATTTACGGCGCGTTGCGCCTGCTTCGTGCTCGCGGAGAGAAACCGAGTGGGCTGGTTTTGGGCGTTCGGGCAAGCGGATGGACCGCTTCGTTTCTGTGTGCATGCGTGCTCATGTATTTGCACAATTTAAGCGGCGCGGCGCTGCCCGCGGGGTCCGGAGGAGTGCTCGGCAAGGCACTTGGCGCAACCGGCGCTGAAATTTTCGGTTCAGTAGGATTAACCGTGTTGTGCGCTGCCGGGGCGCTTATCGGTGCGCAAGCCGCCGTTGGCTTTTCGTGGCTTGAAATTACAGAGAACATAGGTCGCGGTATCACGCATGTCTGGCAACTGGGCGCTGAACTCTATGATCGTTTCAATGACCGTCGGCTGGCTTTGATTGAACGGCGTAGACAAGCAAGGGAGGCAGAGCCCGATGTGGCGCAAAAACGGCAAGCAGAACTGGCTGCGACATCGGAAACCAAGCAGCAAACCGCTGAGGCAGTAACGCCGCAGAAAAATACCGCTGTGGAAATATTGCCTGCCGCAGCAGAGCGGAAACCAACTGGCAAAACACAGCAGAAACGTCTCTTTGACGGTCAGAGTGTCAATGAACTGCCAGACGTAGATTTGCTCGACCAGCCCGGAGGCGATAATACACAGGGCTACAGTGCTGATGCCCTGGAAGCCATGTCAAGACAGCTAGAGTTAAAGTTGGCCGACTTTAATGTTGAGGCTGTTGTTGTATCTGTGCTGCCGGGCCCCGTAATCACCCGGTTTGAAATACAGCCCGCGGCAGGTGTGAAAGTGCAAAAAATCAGCGCGTTAGCGAAGGATCTAGCGCGCTCCCTCGCCGTGATCAGTGTTCGCATCGTTGAGGTAATTCCCGGCAAGCCCTATGTCGGCATCGAGATTCCCAATGAGCACCGAGAAATGGTTCAGCTACTCGAAGTCATTAACTCGTCTGCATTTCAGGATGCGAGCAGTCATCTGGCTCTAGCCTTGGGCAAAGATATTTCGGGAGCCACCGTCGTTGCAGACATAGCGCGCATGCCCCACCTGCTGGTTGCGGGAACCACGGGGTCGGGGAAATCGGTTGGTGTGAACTCCATGTTGCTCAGTATTCTGCTCAAGGCAACTCCCGAGCAGGTTCGCCTCATTCTGGTCGATCCGAAAATGCTGGAATTGTCGATCTACGAGGGCATACCGCATCTGTTAACGCCGGTTGTGACGGATATGAAGGAAGCAGCCCATGCCCTTAACTGGGCCGTGGGCGAAATGGAGCGACGTTACCGCTTGATGGCCTCACTCGGCGTGCGAAATCTTGCTGGCTTCAACCGGCAGGTGAGGGAGGCCGCCGCTAGGGGTGAGCCAATTCAAGATCCACTATGGTCGTCGAAACTCGAAGAGGCTCCAAACCTTGAGGCGTTGCCCGCCATCGTCATTGTGATCGATGAGTTTGCCGACATGATGATGATCGTTGGCAAGAAGGTAGAACAGTTGATCGCGCGAATCGCTCAAAAAGCTCGTGCAGCGGGCATACACCTAATTTTAGCGACCCAGCGACCATCTGTTGATGTGATTACTGGCTTGATAAAGGCCAATATTCCCTCGCGCATGAGTTTCCAAGTGTCATCCCGTGTTGATTCTCGCACCATTCTCGATCAGGGCGGTGCGGAGCAACTGCTCGGCCATGGCGATATGTTGTACCTGCCGCCGGGCACAGCGCTGCCCCAGCGGGTTCACGGCGCATTTGTCTCTGACGACGAGGTGCATCGTGTTGTCGAGGACTGGAAGCGGCGAGGAACGCCAGACTACCTAGAAGAAATTGTCACCGGCCAGAGCGACGGTGAAGCATTTGTCAAAATAGATTCCGATGATGACGCGGAACAATCCGATGAGCTCTACGACGAGGCAGTCTCGTTCGTACTGGAGTCTCGCAGAGCCTCAATATCTGCTGTGCAGCGCAAACTACGCATTGGGTACAATCGCGCTGCCCGATTAATCGAGACAATGGAGACTGCTGGTGTGGTGTCAGCGATGAATACTAATGGCAGTCGTGAAGTGCTCGTGCCTGACCGTAATGCTCAATAAACCAGCTCAGCTCTGCCTAAGGGCAGCCGTCCTCTGCTTACTGCTTACGGCGCTACCGCTTCAGGCAAAAACCGCGCCCGAAGAACTCATAGCCTACATGGAAGGACTTGAGGGCCTAAGTTCGAACTTTGAGCAAAACGTCTATGCCAATGGCCTGATCGTCGAATCGAGTACCGGCAGCATGGCCTTAGCAAAGCCAAAGCTTCGTTGGCAGGTGAACGCACCATTCCCACAAATAATTATTGTTAGTCCCGGTCGCGTTGAGATTTACGATCCAGATTTGTCGCAGTTGACGATTCAGGAAACCGGTTCGAATCAAACGGAAACCCCCGCGAGTTTACTCCTGAATCCTGGACGCCTGCTGTCATCGAGATATCAGG
>JAYYHB010000369.1:0-3467 GCA_036157095.1 Pseudomonadota bacterium | reverse complement strand
GAGGCTTGGGTATGTGGCGCCTTGCTGCATGTGCTGGACTCTTTTTGGGTATTATTGCATTAGATTGAGTACATCAGTTTAAGGCTTCTTCATAGAATCTTTGAGTTCTGTCGGGCTGGGTGGCGCTCTTATTTTTTGCTTGGGCAACGGGGTGCGTCGATGGATTTTAAAACTCACCGGGCTTGGTTAACGCCGGAAATTACTTCACAGGGTCGAATGCCTGCCCATACGCCGCTATTCAGTTGGCGCAGTGAGGGGGCGGCTCGGGAGGAAGAGGCCAGCGACTCGCTCATCAGTTTAGATGGGCAGTGGTACTTTGAACTTTTCCCCAGTCCTACCGACGTGCCTGATAATTGGCCCTCGCAAACCGAAACATTGGGAACCATCACGGTGCCAGGACACTGGCAGCTACAGGGCTTTGACCGCCCCATCTACACCAACGTAAAGTATCCGTTTCCCTGTGAACCGCCGAAGGTTCCAGAACAAAATCCTACGGGCTGCTACCACCGCACCATCACACTATCCGACGATTGGCTTGCAAAAGAGCAGGTGCGGGTGGTTTTTGACGGCGTGGATAGCGCGTTTTATCTGTGGTGTAACGAGTCTTGGATCGGGTACTCCCAGGACAGCCGCTTGCCCGCGGAGTTTGACCTTACGGCGTATCTGCGGCCCGGCGAAAATTCCTTAAAGCTTGTCGTCTTTCGTTACTGCGACGGCAGCTATCTTGAAGACCAGGATATGTGGAATCTTAGCGGCATATTTCGCTCTGTCTCGCTGTTGCGAAAACCCCAGGCTCGCATTACGGATTTTCGCGTCACCGCGAGTTTAGATGATCGATATGTAGACGGTGTGCTGGATGTTCAGGTGGTCACCGAGGATGCCCGGGACTGTCGGATAGCTCTCTCGTTGTATGACGCGAATGACTTCTCCTGCCCGGTAATGACAATGACACCCCAAGGCTTGGGTACACGGCAGATTGATGAAAAAGGCGCGTATACCAATCGCTGCGAGATTACCCAATCCATCGCCTCACCCCAGGCTTGGAGTGCCGAGGAGCCAGTGCTTTATCGACTAACTGTGTCGCTGTTCAATCAATATGGCCAGTTCATTGAGGCTGAAGCCTGCGATGTTGGCTTCCGGAGGGTGGAGACCATTGCAGGTCAGTTATGTCTCAATGGCCAGCCACTGCTCATTCGCGGTGTGAACAAGCACGAACACGATGCCTCCACAGGCCACTTCGAACAGCTTGCCGATGTTGAACGAGACCTGTGCCTGATGAAGCAGCACAATTTTAATGCCGTGCGCTGCTCTCATTATCCGCACCAACCAGGTTTTTACCGACTGTGTGATCGGCTGGGTATGTATGTGGTCGATGAGGCGAATATCGAAACCCATGGTATGACGCCCATGGGTGCGCTGGCGGATGATCCGGCCTGGGCGGCATCTTTTTTGGAGCGCATGACGCGCATGGTTGCCCGCGACTTTAACCACCCCAGTATTATCCTTTGGTCCCTAGGCAACGAGTCGGGCTATGGTGCCGCCCACGATGCCATGTATCACTGGACCAAGCACGCAGACCCCTCCCGGCTCATTCAGTACGAGGGCGGCGGTTCGGCGACGCCGGCCACCGATATCATTTGCCCGATGTATGCCCGCACCGATACCGACATGCCTCAAGGCCCGGATCTCGGTCCCAAGCCTGGGTTGATTAAATGGGCAGGTTTGGGTGACGAAAACCGTCCGCTGATTTTGTGCGAGTACGCCCACGCCATGGGCAACAGCCTGGGAAATTTTGCAGACTATTGGGATGCTTTTCGGCGCTTTCCTAGGCTGCAGGGCGGCTTTATTTGGGATTGGGTCGATCAGGGTTTATACAAAACCCTCGGCGATGGTCGCGTGGTATGGGCCTACGGCGGCGACTTCGGTGACGTGCCCAATGACGGTCAGTTCTGCATTAACGGCTTAGTTTTCCCCGATCGATCTGCGCACCCTGCGTTGCTGGAAGCCAAGCGCTGCCAACAACCCTTTACGGTGCAGCTGAGCATGCGAGGTGGTGTCAGCGTGCGGATTACCAGTGAGTATGCATTTCGTCCAACCGACAACGAGCATGTGTATTGGCAGTATGTGAATGAAGCTGGAATGCTCGCCTGCGGTGACCATGCCCTGGCCCTTGAGCCAGGAAGCAGCCAAAAGCTCACTCTGTTAGGCGATCAAGAACTGAGTGATGCCACTAGCTGGCTCAACCTGTGGATTGAGCAGCCAAGAGCAACGGCCTGGTCTGAACCGAATCACGAGATCGCGCGCTGGCAATTTGAGCTTGCGGGTCCGGCCAAGCCTTTCACGGTGCCAACGCCGAGTGCCATGATTGAGGAGACATCGGAGGGTTTCGCGGTGACCGCACGTGACAGTGATTGGGTGATTGATAAATCTTCCGGCCTGCTGCGCAGCTGGTTGAAGAAAGGGAGGCAACAGCTTGTAAGCCCCTTGCGGGAAAATTTTTTGCGAGCCCCCTTGGATAACGATATCGGCGTGAGCGAAGCTGGTCGGTTAGATCCCCGCTCGTGGCTGGCTCGTTGGCAGACGGCGGGTTTGTTTGAGCTGCAGCATCGGTGTTTGCAGATCAGAGTAGCGGGCGATTCAGTGATCGCGACCCACGCCTACCACCATCAAGGGAAACCGCTTATCCAGAGCCGATGGAATCATCAGTTCAGCGCTGATGGCCAGCTAAACATTCGCGTCGAGCTTAGCGTTGCCGGTCATCTGCCGCCGCTGCCCAGAGTTGGGGCTCATCTGTTAGTAAACCCCGTTGACGATATTCGCTGGTTTGGTCGAGGACCCCACGAGAATTATCCAGATCGCCTAACCAGTGCCGACGTCGGTGACTGGCATGTCCCAGTGGCGCAAATGCATACCCCCTATATTTTTCCCAGCGAAAATGGATTGCGATGCGATGTGTCTCGGCTCCAGGTGGGAGAGATCAGCGTGCAGGGCCATTTTCACTTCGGCGTGAGCCCTTATGGCTTCGAGCAACTAAAGTCGGCTACCCACGACCACCAACTGGTAAGCGAATCACACTTGCATCTGTGTATCGATGGCTTTCATATGGGTGTTGGCGGAGACGATTCATGGACGCCAAGTACAAAGGCGAGGTATCTACTTGATGCTCGCGAGTACCAGTGGGCCTTTGCTCTGAAATAAGCAGCCGGCAGTCGAGAATAGAAGCGCGCCCAAAAGGGTACATGGTTCTTGGCAGAGCCTATAAATTGCAAACTGAATATCGGTGGAAGAGTGATATGCGAGATTTTATATCAAAGGTAGCCGTAATCACCGGCGCGGGGTCAGGAATGGGCCGATACCTAGCCGTCTTGTTGGCCAAGTCAGGCTGCGACGTCGTGATTTGCGATGTCAACGAGGACACTCTTGCGGGCACGGCTAGTATGCTCAAAAACTACAACGTCGCGGTATCA
>JAYYHB010000368.1:0-9750 GCA_036157095.1 Pseudomonadota bacterium | reverse complement strand
CTGAAGTCTCGCTACCAGGAGGCTGTGCCATAGGGTCTCGGCCAGTGGATCAGCATCTTAAGGGTCTTGAGGCCATGGGTGCGGAAATAACAGTAACCGAGGGCTATGTCTGCGCGAAAACCATCGGTAGGTTGGTTGGCTGTGACATACATATGGACATCGTGACGGTGGGTGGCACCCAGAATTTGATGATGGCGGCAACCTTGGCTTCGGGCACGACTCGCCTATTCAATGCAGCCTGTGAACCAGAAATTGTTGACCTCGCAGATTTCTTGAACGTGTTGGGGGCAAAAGTTTCTGGTCAAGGAACGACAACGATTGAGATCGTGGGAGTACCGCGACTGCATGGTGGCGCACACACCATTATGCCCGATCGTGTAGAGGCGGGAACGTATTTGGTGGCAGCAGCCGTGACAGGAGGGCGGGTTCACTTACGGGATGTGGCGCCCAAAACACTGGGTGCAGTACTCGATAAGCTGCAACAGGCGGGCGCGGAGCTGACGGTCGGAGAAAGCTGGATCGAGCTAGACATGGGTGGTCGGCGCGCCAAGGCAGTCGATATTGAAACTTCCCCGTACCCTGGCTTTCCCACCGATATGCAAGCTCAGTTTATGACGCTCAACGCGTTAGCAGACGGAACATCGACCATCACGGAGAATATTTTTGAGAATCGTTTTATGCATGTTCACGAAATGAAACGGTTAGGGGCTGAGATTGAGCTGCATGGACATTCCATGGCGGTGGTACATGGCGTGGAGCAACTAAAAGCAGCCCCGGTCATGGCAACAGATTTGCGTGCATCTTCCAGTCTAGTATTAGCTGCGTTGGCAGCGGTTGGTACTACGACAATAGACCGCATTTATCACATAGATCGTGGCTATGAGACCATAGAAGAAAAGCTGGGAACCATGGGCGCCAAAGTTCGCCGAGTTTCCTAAACCTCCCCTAAGCAAGTTGATTTAGACATGGGATTAGTGATTGCCGTAAATAAAGGGCGCATCTTCGATGAGTGCATGCCGCTTCTCGCGGCGTGCCAGATACAGCCTAGCGATGACCCCAAATCATCTCGAAAACTCATTTTTCAAAGTGTGAGTGGCGATCACACCATCATTGTTGCCCGTTCGGCTGATGTACCAACCTACGTTGAGAATGGCGTCGCGGATGTGGGCATTACAGGCAAGGATACGATCCTCGAGTACGGTAGCAATATGACCTTTTACGAGCGCCTCGATCTCAAGATCGGCGCTTGCCGCATGATGACCGCAGGTCCAGTAGGTGTCCCCGAGCCGGCGCAGGGCGTTCGCGTGGCATCTAAATTTGTGAACATCGCACGCCGGTACTATCGAAATAAGTCTAAGCAGGTTTCTCTGATCAAGCTGTCTGGGGCGCTTGAAATCGCACCTTTGCTGGGTCTTGCGGATTGTATTGTGGATATTGTAGACACTGGCAACACGTTAAAAGCCAATGGGCTTGAGGCGCGAGAAACCATCTGTGAAATCAGCACGCGGCTCATTGTCAATCGCGCATCGATGAAAACGAAGTTCGATCTGGTGCAAAGCTTGATTCAACGCCTCGAAGAGGCTGTTGAGCAGCAAGTTGTTTCGGCGGGGCGATAGTATGCGCGAGCTCGACGCGACGACCGCTAATTTTGCTACACAACTCGATTCGCTGCTCGCTTGGGATTTGAGTGTCGACAGTGAAATAGACACTCAGGTCGCAGATATTATTAACCGCGTGAGATCCAAGGGTGATGCTGATTTGCTCGCCCTGACTCTTCATTTTGATCGTGTCGATGCCGCCAAGGTAGCTGATCTGGAGATTAGGCAGGATGAACTGGCGGACGCCTGGGCTGCGTTGAGCAGCAGTGCGCGACAAGCACTGCAAACTGCAGCGGATCGCATACGCCGATTTCACGAGCGTCAGCGAGAAGACTCATGGTCTTATGTCGATGAACTGGGTTGCGAGTTAGGGCAGAAAATTCAGCCACTAGATCGAGTAGGGGTCTACGTGCCAGGCGGGAGAGCGGCCTATCCCTCCAGCGTCTTGATGACACTGATCCCGGCAAAGGTCGCGGGAGTCAAAGAGATCATTGTTGTGTCGCCTACCCCCGGCGGTGAGCGCAACACCATGGTTCTCGCTGCACTACACCTTGCTGGAGCTCATAGAGTTTTTGCCGTTGGCGGGGCCCAAGCAGTAGCCGCATTGGCTTATGGCACAGATTCTGTACCGCGGGTAGATAAGATCGTGGGGCCTGGCAATGCCTATGTTGCAGCCGCAAAGAAGCAGGTGTTTGGTCAGGTAGGCATTGACATGATCGCCGGACCAAGCGAAGTGCTGGTGATAGCCGACGGTTCGACGGATATGGAATGGGCTGTACTAGACCTTTTCTCTCAAGCCGAACATGACGCATCCGCTCAGGCCATTTTACTCAGCACCGACCGAACTTTTTTGGCGCAGGCAAAAGACCGCATAGCCCAGCTGCTACCGCAGATGGAGCGGGCAGAAATAATCGAAAAATCTCTGAAAGACCGTGGGGCCTTAATCTATTGCAGAGATCGTAGACAAGCACTCGAAGTTGCCAATGAGATTGCGGCAGAGCATTTGGAGCTTGCAGTGGCCGACCCGGCCCTATGGGTAAACGGATTACGCCATGCCGGTGCAATTTTCATCGGGTCCTATACCGGCGAGACCTTTGGAGACTACATGGCGGGTCCATCGCATGTCTTACCAACATTTGGTACCGCGCGCTTTGCCTCGCCGTTGGGGGTATATGATTTTCAAAAACGCAGCTCGATCATTAGTATTTCCCGCGAAGCCGCTCGGGCCTTATCTGCGCCAACAGACCTCCTTGCTAGGTCCGAAGGTTTAGAGGCGCATGCCCTAGCCGCGCAAGTGCGGGGTAAAGATACCCAACAATGAAGGACGGTGGTGATGCAGAATTGAACCGTCACGACGAGTCTCTCTCACCGGCGCAAATCTATGCCCGCGCATTAGACTTGGATGAAGTCCTACCCGATCCAGCGCAGCAGCAAGTCATAGAGCTACTACAGGCACGTTATGTTCAGCTAGTGCAGCCCCCGCAAAGACCAAGCACATTTCGCCGCCTACTGGCGGGGTTCAACATGGGAAGTCCGCAGGGGAGAACAGCTGCTCAAGGACTCTATTTGTGGGGTGGAGTGGGCCGCGGCAAAACGATGATGATGGACATGTTTTGCAGCGCTTTACCGGCCCAGCGTAGGCAGCGGATGCACTTTCATCGCTTTATGCGTCGAGTCCACGATGCGTTGGGACGCTACTCTGGCCGAGCGAACCCGCTTTTCAGCGTAGCGGATGAAATTGCCAGCGCAGGTGATGTGCTTTGCTTTGACGAGTTTTTTGTCTCGGATATCGGCGATGCAATGATCCTGGGCGAGGTAATGACGGCACTTTTTCAGCGCGGCGTGACCCTCGTTGCCACGTCTAATGTTGAGCCTGTTAATCTGTACGAAAACGGACTTCAGCGCTCACGTTTTTTGCCAGCCATTGATGAAATCTACCGGCACTGCGACGTACACCATATCGACGTGGGTCAAGATTTTCGGCTGCGGGCGCTCCAGCAAGCCAAGCTCTATCATTTTCCCCTGAACGAACACGCGCAGCTGAGCATGAAGGGAAATTTCGCCGCGCTGGCGGCTGAAGAAGCGAGGTCCGATGTGAGTTTGAGTATCGAGAACCGCCCCATCAGGGCGCACAAAGTGGCGGGTGATGTGGTTTGGTTCGACTTCGTTAATATCTGTGAGGGCCCGCGCAGCCAAAATGATTACATCGAGCTGGCAACGCTGTTTACCACAGTGCTGATCAGCAACGTGCCGGTAATGGATACCACGAAAGAGGACGCTGCGCGTCGCTTCATAAGCTTGGTGGACGAGTTTTATGATCGTCGAGTCAAGCTTATTCTCTCTGCCGATGAAGGCATCGCCAACCTTTATCAGGGGCAACGGCTCAGTTTTGAGTTTCAGCGCACCCAGAGCCGGCTGTTGGAAATGCAGTCAGAGTCCTATCTTGGTGAGCCCCATGTATCTTGATCGACCGCCTCTCTGGCATCGCCTAGAACCTATTGAGATGTTGTAAAGCATCTGGTGGTCCACTATCATTCGCGCCCCCTCGTGGCTCACCGATGATCTTAAAGGCAAAACGGTCATTTACTGAGGCTCCCGGGGGGCCCAAAAAGGTGCGGTTATACGGCGCCCCATAGTCGATTAACGTCGAGTAACCCCGGGACAGCGGACGCGACACGCGGAAGGCAAGCGGGCAAGACCGCAAGCAAAACAGAGGCAGAAGATGAAAACGGTAAGTATGCGGGAGCAGGACGTCGTCCGGTCTTGGTGGATTATCGATGCGCAGGGCAAGACTCTTGGTCGAATAGCTACAGAGGTAGCCAGTCGTTTGCGCGGAAAACATAAGCCAGAATTCACGCCTCACGTAGACACCGGGGACTACATAGTGATCGTGAACGCAGAAAAAGTGCGGGTTACTGGCAACAAAGAGCAGGGCAAGATGTACTGGCGTCATACGGGGTATCCCGGAGGTATTCGCAGCACATCTGTGGAAAAAATGCGCGCGGAACATCCAGAGCGCATGCTAGAGATTGCGGTCAAAGGCATGCTGCCGAAAAACCCCTTGGGACGAGCAATGTTCCGAAAACTAAAGGTATATTCTGGGCCAGATCACCCGCATTCAGCGCAGCAACCCCAGGCCTTGGAGCTATAAACGATGGACTACGATTACGGGACAGGTCGACGCAAGACAGCGGCTGCACGTGTATTTATCTCCGGCGGTACGGGTCGGATTTTGGTCAACTCACGTCCTCTTGATGAATTTTTTGGTCGTGAGACTTCTCGCATGGTAGTGCGACAGCCTCTTGAGGTCGCGAATCTTGTCGACAGGCTCGACTTGAAGATTACTGTTCGCGGTGGAGGCAGCTCTGGCCAAGCGGGAGCTATTCGCCACGGTATCGCGCGGGCACTGGTCGAATATGACGAGAACCTTCGCCAGCCGATGCGCGCAGCTGGCTTCTTGACGCGAGATGCTAGAGCCGTTGAACGAAAGAAAGTCGGATTACGCAAGGCTCGCAAACGTCCACAATTTTCTAAGCGTTAAGCGACAAACTGCCGTCGCAAATTGCGTGGATGGCTGTCCGAGACGGATCCACCTGTGGTAATCTTCGCTATTATTGGCCGGGCTGTTCGAGAGGGAGCAGCTTGGTAGCGAGAGGACGCCGTAAAACATTGATGTTCGGTGGCCAAAGCCTCACAGGTTTTGGGTGATTCAAATGCGAGCACCCCTTATACAGAGTTGGCAAAAAGCCTTATTGACTGACGATTAGACGGCTGCTTCGGGGCAGAAAGACCCTGTCAATTAGCTCGATCGCTGCATGGCGCAGCGACTCACGAAGCCAGCAGTATTATCTTTTGGCTGTGATTAAGCCAAAGACCTGTTTAGAGCCAACATTTGTACAACACATTCACAGGGAGCCTAGTGTCGTGAGCGAAGGCGCAGTAAGTCATACTTCAGGCGAGACCGATCAAGGGAACAGTACCAACAGTCGTCGCTATTTTTTGATTCAAGCAACATCAGCGGTTGCTGCGGTCGGCGCAGTTGGCGCAGCTTGGCCGTTCATCAAATACTGGACACCGAGCGCAAAGGCGAGAGCCGCCGGCGCTCCGGTGAAGATCGATTTTTCCAAACTGGCGCCGGGCGAAATGCTGAGTCCTATTGTTGCTTGGCGAGGCAAACCGATATTTGTGGTCTACCGCGACCAGCCATCGATCGATGCACTCGAATCAGACGCAAGTGGCTTAGCTGATCCAGATTCAACGAACCCCGAACAGCAACCCGATTTTGCCGTTAACCCATGGCGCTCTGAACGTCCAGAGATTGGTGTGTATGTGGGTATTTGCACCCATCTCGGTTGCTCGCCTAAATATGTCGAAACCGACAACTTTGAAAATACTGGCCAAGGGGGCTTCTTCTGCCCGTGTCACGGTTCAAAGTTTGACCTCGCCGGTCGAGTGGTTTCAGGTGTCCCGGCACCGTATAACTTGGAAGTGCCACCGTATCGGTTCGAGTCCGATACAGTGATCGTTATTGGATAAGGGCGTTTAAACGCGGCCGTTGCCGTGACGCGACGCGGTATTAAGTTTTCATATGCAATTAGGCCCTTTTAGAAGAGGGTCATGACGAAAAAAGGTGTTGCCTAATGGATAAGTCCGAAACACAAAGCACTAACTCAGGCTTAGCAGGTGCGATGGAATGGATCGACAAGCGTTTTCCTGCCTCGGAGACATTCGAGTACCATATGTCACGGTACTACGCACCAAAGAACTTCAACTTCTGGTACTACTTCGGTTTTCTAGCCATGTTCGTACTGGTCAACCAACTGGTGACCGGCGTTTGGCTGACCATGAACTACGTACCCAGTGGTGATGGGGCTTTTGCCTCGGTTGAATACATCATGCGCGATGTCGAATACGGTTGGTTGATGCGCTACCTGCATTCGACCGGCGCATCGTTCTTCTTCGTTGTTATCTATTTGCACATGTATCGCGCTTTGCGCTACGGATCCTATCGTGGGCCACGAGAACTGTTGTGGTTGATCGGCATGGCCATATTCATTGCGTTGATGGCAGAAGGCTTCTTTGGCTACCTGCTGCCTTGGGGCAACATGTCGTACTGGGGAGCCCAAGTTATTGTGTCGCTGGTTGGTGCCATTCCCTATATCGGCCCCGATCTCATGGAGTGGGTTCGTGGCGACTTTCTGATGTCAGAAACGACACTAAACCGATTCTTCGCATTGCATGTGGTTGCCTTACCCTTGGTGCTTTGCATCCTTATCTTCGTGCACATTGTTGCTCTTCACCACGTGGGTTCAAACAACCCTGACGGTATCGAAATTAAAAAAGACAAAGACGAGAACGGCGTACCGCGCGACGGCATACCCTTCCATCCGTACTACACCGTGCACGACATTCACGCAATGGTGGTGTTTTTATTTATCTTCTGCGCGGTCGTGTTCTTCGCGCCAGAAATGGGCGGCTACTTTCTCGAAAAGCCAAACTTTGAAATGGCTGACCCGCTGAAGACGCCCGAGCATATCGCTCCGGTCTGGTACTACACACCATTCTACGCGATGTTGCGCGCAGCAACCTTCCCTCTGTTCGGACTGTCCGCAAAATTTTGGGGCTTGGTAATCATGGCTGGCGCGATCATCATTCCTGCGGCGCTGCCTTGGCTCGATCGAAGCCCGGTCAAGTCCATGCGCTATAAGGGGTCGATCTCACGCGTGATGCTAACATTATTCGTCATCAGCTTTTTTATTCTGGGCTACCTTGGAACTCAAGCACCATCCAAAGCCGGTACGATTACGGCGCAAGTCTGCACAGCAATTTACTTCGCGTACTTTATTTTGATGCCTTGGTATACCCGGGTAGAGCAAACTCAGCCTGAACCGGAGAGGGTCACGGTTTAATGAAAAAAATGCTGCTTACGCTTTTGGTGACGTTACCTGTCGCAGCTTGGTCTGCGGGCGCGTCGAACTGGCCGATGGAAGAATTCGAGGGGGACCTACAGAACCTTCCTAGTCTGCAAAATGGTTTTAAGTTGTATGCCAACTATTGCCTTGGTTGTCATGGGCTTCAATTTCAGCGCTACGAGCGTACGGCAGATGATTTGGGTATCCCCCACGATCTCACAATGAAAAATCTGGTATTCACTGACCAAAAAATCGGCGACCTGATGACAACGTCAATGCCTAAGGAGGCGAGCAAGGCCTGGTTTGGAGCAGCGCCGCCAGATCTCACGATGGTCACGCGGGTGCGCGAAGCCGATTGGGTATACAACTATCTAAAGACATTCTATGTCGACGAGGGCCGCCCCTTGGGTGTGAACAACAAGGTGTTTGAGAATGTCGGCATGCCCAACGTGTTGTTAGATTTGCAGGGAGTACAACGCGAAGTGTGCACTGATGGTGTATGCGATCAGCTGGTCCTAGAGGCGGGTACTGGAGCAATGACTGCGGCTGAATTTGATTCCGCCATCTATGACCTAACCAACTTCCTGTACTACGTCAGCGAACCTGTTCGACTAGAGCGGCAAAGAACGGGTGTCTTCGTACTACTTTTCTTGATTATTCTAGGAAGCTTCACTTACTTGCTAAACCGCGAGTATTGGAAAGATATCGAGCACTAAGCATAAGGGCGGGCTTATGATGGAGAGCACTTCAAGCTCCTAGCAGCGTTTGTGACTCCGCCCGACGAAAGAGAATCGCACTGATGAGTATCGTAACAAAGCGTTCCGCCATGACCCTGTTTTCAGATCCTAGAGATCAGTACTCCCACAGGGTGAGATTGGTTTTGGCGGAAAAGGGCGTCACCGTTGATATCGTTGATATTGTTTCTGGAAAAGAGCCGGAAGACTTAGCGGAACTTAATCCCTACAACACGCTTCCAACCCTTGCGGATCGCGATTTGGCGCTCTACGAAGCCAACGTAATCATGGAATATCTCGACGAGCGGTTTCCACATCCACCTCTGTTACCTGTTTACCCTGTGCAGCGGGCATTGTCCCGGCTCTGGATTTCGCGGGTCGAAAAGGAGTGGAGTTCGCGACTGGATGTGCTGATGCTCGGCAAGGGCCGCGAAACGGTTTTGAGTAAGGCGCGCAAGGAGTTGCGTGAGAGCATAATTGCAATCGCACCTATATTCGCCGAAAAGCCGTTTTTCATGAACGAGGAGCTTTCCTTAGTGGATTGCTGCGTTGCACCGATTCTCTGGCGATTGAAAGAAGTTGATATCACGCTTCCTGAACGTTCAACGAAGCCACTGCATCGATACATGCAATCGATGTTCGAACGCGACGCTTTTCGTTCGAGCCTGACGGAAGCAGAGATGGAGATGCGTGAGTGAAGTCACGAAGACCATACTTATTGAGAGCTCTTTACGACTGGATTGTCGACAGCGGTGAAATCCCGAATATCCTCGTTGACGCTGAAATCGACGGAGTTGTTGTCCCCCAAGAGCACGTCCAGGATGGTCAGATCGTTCTAAACATCTCTCCCCAGGCGGTCCGTAACCTGAATCTTGGCGACGAATTCGTCATGTGTGAAGGCCGATTTTCTGGTCGCTCCATCGAATTGGTGCTACCAATTGCTAGCATTCAAGCGATCTATTGTAGAGATTCCGGGCAAGGTCTTGCCTTTGACGACGAAGATATACGTCACGAAGAGGCGGTCGAGGATGACGCGGCAACGGTGCCAAACGTTGAGCGGACAACTGACGTTGGAAAAAAAGACCTAGACAGCGAGGGTTCAAAGCCAACGCTTCGGCTGGTTTAGACTTTAACAGTCTGCAAGGGGGCCTCGCAGCTTGGCTTACGACCTCGGATCGGTTAGGTAGTCGAATACCTTCACGATTTTTTGCACTCCAAACGATTTCTGCACTTCGGCGACTACCAGCTCGCCATCCGCTCGAGTGATCTTTCCCATTAGGTAGACGACGCCGTTTTCAGTGACCACCTTGACTTTGCCAGCCGGCACGCCAGAGGCGACCAGCAGGCGGCTTTTGACCTTAGCTGACAGATATCTATCGTTGGTGCGGGCAAGGCGAGAGATTGGGCCTTGCACGGTGATGTAGTTATAGACTTTGTCCGGATCGACTTTGTAAAGCGATTCGGCAACTTCTGTTGCCTTTTCCTGCAGCATTGTGGAGGCGACTT
>JAYYHB010000367.1:0-3476 GCA_036157095.1 Pseudomonadota bacterium | reverse complement strand
ACTACAGCAGAAACATTAGCCCACAAAGCGGACTATCCGAGCGCTCAAAGTCTCAGCCCGTACATCCAGAGTCACCAAAGAGTTAGAGTCGGGCGTTTGATTGTTCACGTTATGTTGACTGTTCTCTACGTAGCCTGATTTCCTACTTTAATCTTCTTTGGAATTATCATGAGTACAGCAAAGCTGGTCTCCGTTCCCGACATGCCCGATATTGCCAATCGCGCCCTCTCAGAAGCACAGGCGACTCTCGATTGGGTTGGCATGAGCAATGTCCATCAACCGCTCAAAGTCAGAGACGGTGAACAGACGAAGGATGTTCACGCAAACATCCAGGTCTATGTGAATCTGGCAGACCCCTTGGCCAAAGGGATTCACATGTCGCGTCTCTATTTATTGCTCGACGAGCACGCGGCTACACGCCCACTGACGGCGTCGGGTCTGAAAATGTTGCTGGGCTCGGTGTTGGAATCACATCACGATCTCAGCACCAACGCCTTTGTGCAGTTTGAGTTTGATCACTTTGTTCGACGCCCAGCGCTGCTGAGCGATAACGTCGGCTGGGCTTCCTACCCTGTAATGGTCAAGGGTTCTCTGATCAGGGGCCAGATCGCCCTGGAGCTGTCCGTCGAAGTGCAGTATTCCTCTACCTGCCCATGCTCTGCAGCGCTGGCTCGCCAACTGATTCAAGAGCAGTTCAAGAAAGACTTTGCAAATGCCGGCGACGTCAGTGTTGAAGCCGTTAAAGATTGGCTTGGTACCGAAGAAGGTATTCTGGCGACGCCCCACAGTCAGCGCAGCACGGCGAAAATCCTAGTTCGCTTAGACAGCGCCCTAGAAGATCTGCCCATTACCCAGCTGATCAACGGTGTAGAGGAGTCACTGAAGACCCCGGTACAAAGCGCGGTGAAACGTGAGGACGAGCAAGAATTCGCACGTTTGAACGGTAAGAACCTGATGTTTGTAGAAGATGCGGGCCGCCGACTAAAGGGTGCGCTGAGCGAAGATCAGCGCTGGCAGGATTTCTGGGTGCGTATTGAGCACCATGAAAGTCTGCACGCTCACGACGCAGTAGGAGTGTTTACCAAGGGCGAAGAGAATGGCTATCTGCCGATTCCTTAGTCGGGGCTAAGGACGCCAAGCTCCGTTTAGCAGACGAAAAAAGGCCCTTCGGGCCTTTTTATTCTCAGCACGTTGTAACCGTATTTGAGTACGTTAAACCCCTGCATCCGCACTCTTAGGGACGGTGAAGAGTCCGCCCAGCGCGATTCTTTTAGTGCTTTGTCTGAGTTGGTAGCGACTCCAAGTCTAGTCCGTCTGCTACGGCAACCGCCCGCAGCGCCGCCTCGAAAATCGATCGAGCGTGTGCGGTCATGTCGGCCAACTGCGTGTGCAATGCGCCCTGGGACGGATCGTCTTCGATACACTGCATGCAGTACTTCTCAAAACCGTTGATATCGATCAGCAGTTTGGCGATATGGTTCGGACACTCGCAATTCAGACTCGGCATCATGTTCGCGATATGCGACAGCTGCTCTGGGTCGAACGCGCTAACACCCACTTGGTAATCGGTATCTATCGCCTTGGGTGCGTCAACGCTCAGGTAGGAACGAATTTTCTCCGACGTCGCAGGTGCCTTGATCGCCTGGATACCATGAGATGATAAAAGCTGTTCGATGCGGCGCGGCGCGAAGGCGTAGATAACGACCACGCGCTGGTAATGCCGGTTGCGTAGTGTCACGAGGTGTTCAACCACGGCATCTGGCAGGGTGTCGCTTTCTACCACTAGGGTGCCGTGATTACTGTTTTTGACGTGCTGAGGTTGCTGCAACCACTTTTCTAGTGTTTGTGAGAAGCCGCTGAACGACGGCGTCAGCGACGGACTTGCGCGCTCAAACAGGGTGGTTAAATTGAGGCCCACCACATCAGCGCCCCCGTCGTGGTTCGCGGCCCGGCTCTGCTCGTGACGAACCGCCAGAATATCCAGCTCGTCGTTACTGAGTCTCGCTAGTTCCGCGAGCGAGTGGCCCTCGCCCATCAGGCGTTTAACCAGTAACAGACGCTGGACATGTTCGTTGGTGTAAAAGCGGCGCCCGGA
Source organism: Pseudomonadota bacterium (assembly GCA_036157095.1). GTDB lineage: Bacteria > Pseudomonadota > Gammaproteobacteria > Pseudomonadales > Azotimanducaceae > UBA4421. Next base: position 1,381 of record JAYYHB010000367.1, on the reverse strand, counting down.
CTCGCTTCGATTCGGTGTCACGATGGAATGTCTGCTTTCCCATTTACGCAATGTGTGTGTGGGCACGCCGGTTAGGTTGGCGACTGCGCCGATTGTGAGTCTTTCCATGTTCTTATACCTGTGTGATGAAAGGGGTTGCAGCTAGCTCATGGGTATCCATGCGTTGCACCAACCAAGTCCCGCAACCTGCTTGCCAGGGATCGCCGTGCAGCCTCCCAAGCCATCTTCGCCCGCAGAATAAAGGGCGCAGTTGTTGCAGAACTGGGTGGCACCACCAGCGCCAGCGCGCTTCGGATATTTGGTTGTGTCGACGGTGCTTGCATCTTTCTTGTAGCCCAGCGCAATTGCGATCGGATCAGACTCTTGCAGCTCAGGCGGGCCAGCGGCAATGCTGATGCTCGGAATAAGCGCCGTCGCCCAGAGTGCAACGCCGGTGTTCAGGAAATCACGTCTAGATAGAGTCATCCTTTAAAGCTCTTTCGATTAAAGTGTCTAGATAAAATCAACCTTTTTTCCCAATTAGTCAACTTTACATTGGACTAAACACGCAAAAATCGAATATCACGCCGCTTTGACCATGTTTTGGTTAAGTTATATGTCCAATTTGGTCAATGGTGGAACCATGAAAGTCATGATCTTGGGTGCGGGTGGCGGTATCGGTCTTGCTTTGTTAGAGGCCTATGCTCAGGCACCCGAAACGACGAAAATCTTCGCGACACACCATCGCCCCGTTAGTGATGTGTCACCTCTCGTGAGTTGGCTGCTGCTGGATCTGGGCGATCCTGATTCTGTGGCGGCGCTGGCGGCTCAGGTCGATGATGCTATCGACCGATGGATTTGCTGCACCGGGATTTTGGCTTACCCTGATCACGGTCCCGAAAAATCCCTGCGTCAATTGAATGCAGAGAAGCTGCAGCGCGACCATATGATTAACGCTATTGGCCCCTTAACCGCCTTCGCGGCCTTGGCCCCGCGGCTGCGTTCATCACAACTGCGGGCGGCATTTCTTTCCGCCCAGGTTGGCAGCATCGAAGACAATCGCCTTGGTGGCTGGCACGGCTACCGAATGTCGAAAGCTGCATTGAATATGGGAGTTAAGTGTTTGGCCATCGAATGCGCTCGCTGGCGAAACGACCCAACCATCATAGCCGTGCATCCTGGAACCACAAAATCCAATCTCTCACGCTCATTCATTCAAACGCGTAAAGCACCGGTACAAAGTGCTGCAGTTTGCGCGGACAACCTGAAACAACTCATCGAATCCCTGCAGCCGGAGCAAAGCGGTCAGTTTTTACGATTGAGTGGGGAGCGGCTGCCGTGGTGAGTTCTCGACAAGAAGGTATACGAGCAGCCAGAGATGAGCGGTGGCCTAGACAGTACC
>JAYYHB010000366.1:0-2889 GCA_036157095.1 Pseudomonadota bacterium | reverse complement strand
CTTCCTGTACTAATACTGGTCCCAGTTATCCTAATCGTCGTTCTGCAACCCTTCTAGGTCGAAAGTCTATTGCCTGGCTAAAAAGCGAGGCCAAGACGATGCATTCGACCATTTCTTATATTTTGCCAATGGATAAAAGCTCATGAACAGACATACATCTACAGCCCTTATGCAGCGTGCGCTGCAAAGCATCCCAGGCGGCGTCAATTCACCCGTTAGAGCGTTTAAAGGTGTGGGTGGTGACCCGATTTTCTTTGCCGGTGCGGATGGGGCCTATTTGCGCGACGTTGATGGAAACCAATTCATCGATTACATCGGTTCCTGGGGGCCAATGATTCTCGGACATAATTTTGCGCCGACGGTACAAGCGGTAACAGCGCAGGCACAAAAAGCACTGAGTTTTGGCGCACCGACAGAAATTGAGATTGAACTAGCCGAAAAAATTATCAGCCTCGTTCCCAGCATGGATCGCGTTCGTATGGTGAACTCTGGCACTGAAGCCACAATGTCAGCGATCAGATTGGCTCGGGGCTTTACCGGTCGAGACATGATCGTGAAATTCGCCGGCTGCTATCACGGACACTCGGACTCCTTACTGGTAAAAGCGGGCAGCGGCGTACTGACTCTTGGCCTACCTAATTCGCCGGGGGTTCCCGGAGATCTAGCCAAACATACGCTGACAGCTCCGTTCAACGACGCTAACGCTATCAGCGAACTGATGGCGTCCATCGGCGACAAAGTTGCCTGCATCATTGTGGAGCCGATCGCTGGAAACATGGGCTGTATCCCGCCACTACCAGGCTACCTAGAGACCCTTAAAAGCCTATGCGAAAAACACGGCACGGTGCTGATTTTTGATGAGGTCATGACAGGATTTCGCGTCGCGAGCGGAGGAGCTCAAGATCTGTACAATGTATCACCAGATTTAACCACGCTTGGGAAGATAGTAGGCGGCGGCCTGCCTGTCGGAGCTTTTGGCGGTCGAGAGGACATCATGAACTGCATTGCGCCGGCCGGACCGGTCTATCAAGCAGGCACACTATCCGGAAATCCGCTGGCGATGGCTGCAGGCCTTGCGACGCTGAATTATCTTACCGCTGAGGTTTATGCGAAGATCAGTACTATGACCGACGCCCTCGTAAGCGGGATAGTGGCGGTGGCAAAAAAACACGATGTCCAGCTCCGAGAAAACCACGTCTGCGGTATGTTTGGTTTCTTTTTCACCAGCGATCGCGTGAAGGATTACGATGGCGTTGCGGGATCTAACATCGAATACTTCAACGCCTTTTTTCACGAAATGTTGTCTCAAGGCATCTACTTAGCACCTTCAGCCTTCGAAGCGGGATTCCTTTCTGCAGAGCACGGCGAAACAGAAATTGATAAAACAATTCATGCGGCCGATTTAGCTTTTGCGACGTTAGCACGCACCTAAGAATTCGTCTTTACAGGAAAAAAACAAAAGGGTTCGTTATGTTTGATCTCATAGGCATCGGCAATGCTATCGTCGATACGGATGTAAAAATCGATGAAGTATTCTTGCAAGACAAATCGCTTCCCAAGGGTCAAATGACGCTTATAGACTCCGGCCGAATGGCCGAGCTCGTGGATCACTTGGGGTCTCAGACAATGCGCCGCTGTAGTGGTGGCTCTGCAGCAAATACCATCTACGCTGCACAGGCCTTTGGGCTGACTACCAGTTATGTGTGCCAGCTCGCTGACGACGAAAACGGGCGTCATTTTTTTCAGGAAATGCAGGACGCGGGCGTAGTCACATCGCAAATTTCTGTGTTGGACGAAAAGCGAAGATCCGGGCAGTGTCTGGTATTGGTGACTCCTGACGCACAGCGAACCATGTGCACCGATTTAGGCGTTTCGAAAGACATAGGGCTGGGACTCGTTAACGAAAGTGACCTGCGGGGGGCTCGGTGTCTCTACATTGAAGGCTACTTAAGCGCTTCAGAGCAAAGCAGCCAAACCGCGGCGCATAGTGCAGCAATCGCAAGGGCAAGCGGCACTCAGGTTGCCCTAACATTGAGCGATATTTCAATGATCGAATTCTGCCGTGATGGACTGTCCGCCATGCTAGGTAACGGTGTAGACATACTGTTTTGTAATGTAAACGAGGCGCTGGCTTGGGCGAAAACAGACCGCTTAGATGTGGCTACTAGCGAGCTTAAGGATATGGCGAAGGAGCTGTATGTAACCATGGGCAGTGATGGCGCAGAAGTTTGCACTTCTAAGGGCCGTTGGCAGGTAAACGGTGAAGCCGTCATACCCGTGGATACCAATGGCGCGGGTGATATGTTCGCCGGGGCCTGTCTTGCCGCACGACTTAAGGATGCCTCAGTAACCGAGGCCGCAGGCTTTGCCAATCGTGCAGCGGCTCGCGTGATTACTCAGTTCGGTGCACGCCTTCCTAACCTTGCTGCTTATCATCAGCTAAGTGCCACCGTCTGATTGCTGTCGCTATGCCGAAAAACTGAGCTGACGGTTAATGCTCATGTCCTTCGTGTCCGTGGTGCAGCCTAGTGCATATACCTCTACGCCAGCTGCCATCACCTCTGCCAAGACAACAGCATACTTAGGGTCGATGGCTTCGGCCGGGGCAACGCGTTCAATGCCACAGTGCTGAGCACAGAAAACTAGCACGCCTCGATGGCCCAAAGACAACATCCTTTCGAGCGCGTACAGGTGTTTAATCGCCCGTTCGCTCACCGAATCCGGGAATTCTCCGAGCTTGTCCGAACTGCACATCGTAACACTTTTGACCTCGACAAAGGCAGATTGGCCCTGCTCGTTGCCCAACAACAAATCGAACCGCCCGCCACCGCCGGGAATATTCTGTTCAGCCTTGATCTGGCCAAACTGTTTGAGTGGCTCAATGCTTTG
>JAYYHB010000365.1:0-4169 GCA_036157095.1 Pseudomonadota bacterium | reverse complement strand
GAACGAGGTCGGCCTTTGGGGGCGCTCTGTGCGCGCCAATATTGCCGCCAACAATGCCGACCGACGCGCGGCAAAAGGCAAGGGCTTCTCCTACGGACCCACCCACAACTTACACATGCTGCTATTTGCGGCTTCCTACGACGGGCAGGGCGCCGTAGCGACTCAGGCAGGCAAGGACTACCGAAAGTACGCTGGCGACGCCCAATTTGAGGCCACAACACTCATTCGGTTCGGTCGCTTCGATGAGGTACTGGAACTCGACCATAGACCCAAAGGTGGCGCCTCTGCGGCTATTTATGACTTCGCAAAGGGCTATGCCATGCTCAAGAGCGGTAGATTACGGGACGCAAAAGGCACCTTGGCGACGCTGTATGACTATGTTGCGACGACGGAAGACAAAATTCGCTTTCACCCGGCAAAAGATGTCGTCGGTGTGTTGGTGAACATTTTGGCTGGTGAAATTCAGCTTACCGAAGGTCAAACCGAAGCCGCCATCGAGAGCTTCAAACAGGCCGTTGAATTGGAGGATAGCCTCGACTATGACGAGCCGGAACCCCTGCCCTTTGCCGCCCGCCACTGGCTGGGACAAGCGCTGCTGGACACTGACCAACCCACCAAGGCCGAGGCGGTTTTCCGCGCAGAGCTAAAAGATCATCCTCACAACGGGTGGTCACTCTTCGGACTACGGCAGGCGCTGGCGGCCCAGGGAGTCAGCGATAACTCCGTGAATGACAACTTTGAACAAAGCTGGGCCCGAGCTGATATCTGGCTCACTGGGTCAAAATACTAGTGCTTGCGATAGCGCCATGAAAATCACGGCATTAGAAACCTTTATCGTTCCGCCCCGCTGGTGCTTTTTGAAAATCACCACCGACGAAGGCATCGTCGGCTGGGGTGAGCCAGTACTTGAGGGGCGCGCCCATTCGGTGGCCGCTACGGTAGACGAGCTGACCGATTATCTGACTGGCGAAGACCCTTTGCAAATTGAGCGCCTGTGGCAGACCATGTATCGCGGAGGTTTTTATCGCGGCGGCGGCATTCACATGAGCGCCATCGCCGGCATCGATCAGGCTCTGTGGGATATCAAGGGCAAATATCACGACGCTCCGATTCATCAGTTGCTCGGCGGGCAAGTGCGCGAGCGCATCCGCGTTTACGCCTGGGTAGGCGGCGACCGTCCCTCGGATATCGTGAACAGTGCCCAACGCGCCATCGCGGACGGATTCAAAGCCACCAAGATGAACCTCACCGAAGAACTGCAGATTGTTGACAGCATCAGCAAGATTGATGCGGCGGTTGAACGTATCGCCCACCTGCGTGAGGCCGTGGGCAGCGCCCTCGATATCGCCGTCGATTTTCATGGTCGGGTGCATGGCCCCATGGCGAAGACCCTGATTCATGCCATTGAGCCCTATTCGCCTTTATTTATCGAAGAGCCGGTACTTAGCGAGCATTTGGACACCATGGCAGACCTGCGCCGCCAAACCCATGTTCCCATTGCTACCGGCGAACGTTTGTTTTCGCGTTTTGAATTTAAAGAACTGTTCACCCTTGGTGCTGCAGACATAATTCAACCGGATTTATCCCATGCCGGAGGGATCACCGAGTGCAAGAAAATTGCCGACATGGCAGAGACCTGGGATATCGCACTCGCCCCCCACTGTCCGTTAGGCCCCATCGCACTGGCTGCCTGTTTACAGGTAGATGCAGTCTGTCAGAACGCCTTTATTCAGGAACAGAGTCAGGGTATTCACTACAACCAGGCCAACGATCTTACTAACTACGTAAGCAATCCTGAGGTATTTGCATTCGCCGACGGCTTCGTCGACATACCACAAGGGCCTGGCTTAGGCGTTGAGGTAAATGAGGACTTCGTACGCGCCCAGGCCGAGACCAGCCATCGCTGGCGCAATCCCATCTGGCGACACCCAGACGGCAGCATCGCAGAGTGGTAGCAAACACGCCGCGCTACTCGAGGGAAAAATTCTAGGGGAGATATGATGAGCAACATTGCATTTATAGGACTGGGAAATATGGGCAGCGGCATGTGCGCAAACCTAGCCCAGGCAGGACATCAGGTACGCGCCTTCGATTTAAACGCTGAGGCGGTTGCCAAGGCTGTCGTCACAGGTGCCGTTGCGGCGACCACTATTGCGCAATGCGTAGCCGATGCAGCCTTCGTCATCACCATGCTACCCGCGGGCAAGCATGTACATTCAGTGTACTTCGACGATGACGGTGTGTTGGCTCACGCGAACAAAAACGCATTGCTCATCGACTGTTCCACGATTGCCGTAGACGAGGCACGTAGCGCCGTGGCCAAGGCTGGCGAAGCGGGCTATGGCGCCCTAGACGCCCCGGTCTCTGGCGGCGTGGCCGCGGCCAGAGCAGGCACCCTGACCTTTATGGTTGGTGGTGAGAGCGCCGACTTCGAGCGCGCCAAACCCATCCTGGGAACTATGGGAAAAAATGTCTTTCACGCCGGGCCGTCAGGGAATGGCCAAGCTGCAAAGACTGCTAACAACATGCTGTTAGGCATCTCCATGATCGCGACCTCAGAGGCATTCAATCTGGCAAGTAAGTTAGGCTTAGACGCGCAAACCTTTTTCGATATCTCGTCCAAGGCATCGGGTCAGTGCTGGTCAATGACATCCTATTGCCCCGCGCCAGGGCCAGTACCAACGTCGCCGGCAAACAACGATTACGAGCCGGGATTTACCGTCGCCATGATGCTCAAAGATCTGAGATTGGCTGAAGATGCGGCTGACAGTACCGGTGCAGAAATCGCTTTTGGCAAACAGGCCGAGCAGCTTTATGCCCAGCTCGAAGACCAAGGCCTAAGCAGAAAAGACTTTTCCGTGGTCATGCGTCACGTCAAAGACGATTAGCCTTGACCGCCTCGATTGCGTAAGGCCTCAACATATTCTTGCCACGTCAGACTATCGTCTCCGTCTGAATCCAAGGTATTAAATGCGCGGCGGTAGGCCCGCATACGCTTGATCTGCCTGGACATACCGAAGGCGATTTCTGCATTGGCATCGACGAAGCTGCGAAACTGATTCCTCGTAATACTGTCATCACCGTCCTCATCCGCTGAACGAAAATTGGCCCGGACCTGCTGGAGAGTTTTCAGTATGGCTTGCTGCTCTGCTTCTTGCGCGCTATGCAGCGTCGTTGGAAGCACAAACGCTAGTGTCGCCATCATGACTCGAAATAACACCCGCATCATTGCTCCTCTAATCTTTGATTACTCGTAATGCTGTTAATTCGATAAGCGACCTTCGAAAATGGCCACCTCTCGAGATAGGGCCCTGGTCTCAGGTGATTCTTTCGCCGACAACAAACCCACAAGTGTGTCGATCAAATGATGGTAGAACAGCTCGCCGGTCTTACCCCGAAAAGCGTTGGGCTGCTGAGCATGGCCATAGACCGATACGCTTACATATCGAATCGCAGCATCCAGGCGTCGGCGGAAAGACTCATCGTCCAACTGAGGTAGCGCAGCGCGCAGCAGTTCACCCAGTCGTTCATCGGTTTCCTCAACGCCGCGTCGCACAGATATCGTTGGCGGCAAGTCGCTTGCTGCTAGGCTCAAACTGAATCCGCGCACATAGCGTCGAAAGTCGGCGTGCTTACCCGCCAGTTCAAAGGTGGGGTGTACCATGACACGGACAAGATCGCGCAGTTCCGACAGTTCAGGATGAATGACCAGTTCGTCCAGACAGCGCCTCCGGACCTCGACGATTTGATCATTACGATAGCGGTGGGTCGCGGCGATCAAGCCTTCCAGATTCTTAAAATGATACTGCAGCGCCGATTCGTTCTTTTGCCCCGCTGTCTCAACAATTTCTCGAATGGTGACATTGTTCCCACCCTTCTCGGCGAACAACCGTTCAGCGGCACGCATCAGCGCCTGCCGCGTGGCATCACCGCGGGAGGCTCTTTGATCCAATAATTCTACTTCCAAGGTCGTATCCTGCGATCTTCTGAGCGTCATTTAAGTGACGCGGTGCCCCACACATTGTAGCCAGCTATCCTCGGCGTTTGGGGTAAGTACATGCCCTGCCATTCGTGAACTTTCAACGGGCTGGCATCTAGCAGACCTCGAATGTTTCGATTGATGTGGCAGCCCCCCGCAATTTTGCCCCATAGCCCGTTCAGCCGATTCT
>JAYYHB010000364.1:0-3668 GCA_036157095.1 Pseudomonadota bacterium | reverse complement strand
AATCGATCGAGTGGCGAAGCTACCGACGCTAGACCAGGCGCGATCAATGTTAATGAGCGCAATGCAGGCACCCATCATCAAACTGGCTCAAACCCTGAACGAAGTTCCGGGCAAGGTGGTGCGAGTGATTGCTGCTGTCAAAGAACAGAAGGAAGCAGAGACGTAAGCCTCTAATAAGAGCTTAAGGTTCGCTTTAGACAATTAGGAGAAATGATATGTCATTGTCGAAGGAAGATGTATTGAACGCTATCGCAGATATGAGCGTAATGGAAGTAGTCGAGCTTATTGCCGACATGGAAGAAAAATTCGGCGTATCAGCAGCGGCAGCTGTTGCTGGAGCAGCACCCGCTGCGGGTGGCGGTGAAGCGGCCGGAGGCAGCGCCGAAGAAAAGACCGAGGTCGACGTAATGCTTACTGCGGCCGGAGACAAGAAGGTAAACGTTATCAAGGCTGTCCGCGCAATCACGGGCCTGGGCTTGAAAGAAGCCAAAGCGCTGGTGGATGAGGCACCTTCCGCTGTCAAGGAAGGAGTCAGCAAGGAAGAAGCAGAGGATATGCAAAAGCAGCTAGAGGAGGCTGGCGCTACTGTTGAGCTTAAGTAGCTCTGTTGCAGATAGCATTTTTGCTGACGTAACTCAGCTGGGTTGGGCGGTCGATGTCGACAGCCTGACGCCAGCTTTTCGTGTTTGTTTAATGAGCACGATGAACCCGATGATCACGACGTAGGAGATTCGCATGGCTTATAGCTTTACCGAGAGGAAGCGTATTCGGAAAGATTTCGGCAAATTGGCCGAAAAGATGGAATTGCCTTACTTGTTGGCGATCCAAACCGACTCTTACAGCAAATTCTTGCAGGTAGGCACAGGTGCGGAGGACCGTGCAGAGTCAGGTTTGCACGCAGCCTTTAAGTCCGTTTTCCCGATTGTCAGCTACTCCGGCAGTGCAGAGCTGGAGTATGTGGACTATAAGCTGGGTGAGCCGATTTTTGATGTGAAAGAGTGTGTCTCTCGCAGCATTACCTATGCCGCACCGCTGCGAGTCAAAGTTCGTCTGATCATTTACGACAAAGAATCTTCGAGTAAGAAAGTAAAAGACGTTAAAGAGCAAGAGGTGTACATGGGCGAAATACCGCTCATGACCGAAAATGGCACATTCGTCATCAACGGCACTGAACGTGTTGTGGTTTCTCAGCTACATCGTTCTCCGGGCGTCTTCTTCGACCACGATAAAGGCAAGACTCACAGTTCTGGCAAGCTCCTATACAACGCCCGCGTGATTCCATACCGTGGTTCGTGGTTGGACTTTGAATTTGATCCAAAGGACGCTGTTTTCGTGCGCATCGATCGTCGCCGCAAACTGCCCGCATCAATAATCTTGCGCGCACTGGAATTCTCGAGCGAGGAGATTCTGGAGACATTTTTCGACACGAATACGATTTCAATCAAGGACGGAGACATTGCCGTCAGCCTAATCGCCGAGCGTTTGCGCGGCGAGGTAGCTACCTTCGATATTGTCGGGCCAAACGGCAAGACAATCGTAGAGGCAGGTCGTCGTATTACAGCGAGACATGTCCGCGTGATCGAAGACAGCGGCATGAAACAGCTTGCCGTGCCCAAGGATTACCTGCTTGAACAAGTAACGGCAAAAGACATCGTTGATGAAGCCACAGGTGAAGTCGCTATTCCCTGCAACTCTATTATCACCGAGGAGGTGCTCGAGAAGCTGTTCGAGCTCAAAGTTAGGAGCTTTGAAACCATTTATACCAACGACCTCGATTGTGGTCCGTTTATTTCAGACACTATGCGCATCGATCCTAGCTCGAATCGTCTAGAGTCCCTTGTCGAGATCTACCGCATGATGCGGCCGGGTGAGCCGCCAACAAAGGAGTCGGCGGAAAACCTATTCGGCAATCTGTTTTTCTCAAATGATCGGTACGACTTATCAGGTGTCGGTCGCATGAAATTTAATCGTCGGTTAGGACGTGAAGAGACAGAGGGCGAGGGAACCCTATCGCGGGAGGATATCGTTGATGTACTCAAAACGCTGATCGATATTCGTAACGGTAAAGGTACGGTCGACGATATTGATCATCTAGGGAATCGCCGTATTCGATCTGTTGGAGAAATGGCCGAGAACCAATTCCGTGTCGGATTGATTCGTGTGGAACGGGCGGTCAAAGAGCGCCTAAGTCTGGCTGAATCCGAAGGCCTCATGCCCCAAGACATGATTAACGCGAAGCCAGTAGCCGCTGCAGTGAAGGAGTTTTTTGGCTCGTCACAGCTGTCGCAGTTTATGGATCAGAACAACCCGCTTTCAGAAGTCACGCATAAGCGACGTGTTTCAGCGCTCGGGCCGGGTGGACTGACCCGCGAGCGGGCAGGATTTGAAGTGCGTGATGTGCACCCAACGCACTACGGACGGGTATGCCCAATTGAGACGCCTGAAGGACCAAACATTGGTTTGATCAACAGTTTGGCAACCTATGCGCGGACCAATGAATACGGATTCTTGGAGTCGCCCTATCATCGGGTCGTCAATGGTGTGGTAACCAAGGAAGTGGAATTCCTCTCGGCGATTGATGAGGCGCAATATGTTATCGCGCAGGCTAGTGCGCCTGTGGATACAAAGGGTAAGTTCACTGACGAACTGATCGATGTTCGGCATCAGAATGAATTCACGCGCACCGCGCCAGACAATATCGACTTCATGGACGTTTCGCCCAAGCAGGTAGTCTCCGTTGCGGCATCGTTGATCCCATTCCTCGAGCACGATGATGCTAACCGAGCCCTTATGGGTTCGAATATGCAGCGGCAAGCCGTGCCAACACTCCGCGCTGAGAAACCGCTTGTGGGTACGGGTATGGAGCGCTATGTTGCTTTAGATTCCGGTGTTTGCGTTATCGCAAAGCGTGGCGGGGTGGTCGACAGTGTGGACGCAAGCCGCATCGTTATTCGTGTTGCCGATGCCGAAGTGGAATCCGGCGATGCGGGCGTGGATATTTACACCCTCACTAAATTCACCCGCTCCAATCAAAATACCTGTATCAACCAGCGACCCCTGGTTAAACCGGGCGACGTCATTAGCGCCCGAGACATTCTCGCTGATGGCCCGTCGATCGACATGGGTGAGTTGGCATTGGGTCAGAACATGCGCATCGCCTTCATGCCATGGAATGGATACAACTTCGAAGACTCAATTCTGGTATCTGAGCGAGTAGTCAAAGAAGATCGTTTCACCAGTATTCACATACAAGAGCTGACCTGCATCGCGCGGGATACCAAGCTAGGGCCGGAGGAAATCACCAGTGATATTCCAAATGTAGGCGAAGGAGCCCTGTCAAAGCTAGATGAATCAGGCATCGTTTATATTGGAGCGGAAGTCGGTGCTGGCGACATCCTAGTTGGCAAGGTCACACCAAAGGGTGAGACGCAGCTGACCCCAGAAGAAAAACTGCTGCGCGCAATTTTTGGTGAAAAAGCGTCAGATGTAAAAGACACATCACAGCGTGTTCCGAGCAGCGTAAAAGGCACGGTTATCGATGTGCAAGTGTTTACGCGCGATGGAGTCGAAAAAGACGAGCGCGCTAAGGACATTGAACAGACGCAGCTAGCGCAAATTCGCAAGGATTTGGACGATGAGATGCGCATCATCGAAGTTGCTACGTTTGA
>JAYYHB010000363.1:0-2838 GCA_036157095.1 Pseudomonadota bacterium | reverse complement strand
AGCGCGATGATCGCCGGCAAAAAGCCAATACCAAAAATCGGAATCATCAGTGCGAGCAACGCCAAGGAAGGAATCGTCTGCATAAGTCCACACACATAGACCACGATCTCTGCCAAACGCTGTCGACGATACACCAGTAAGCTGATTCCAAGGCCCATCGCAATAGCCGCAAATAGCGCGCTGCCCGTTAACTGCAAGTGTCGGACAAAATGCCCCCATAACGGTGCTACCCAGGGGCTCTGCACCGTGGGCGTGGCAGATTTCGCGATGTCTTGTTCAGAGATTCCCAGCCTGCCAGAGTTCGCTCGTATGAAGTCTGCTGCTACCTCCTGAAAGCTCAGGCCTTGAATTGCAACCTTGGCGTTGAGTGCCTGAACCTGAGATTCATCAAGAATGTCGTGCAGCCCTGCCAGTGCTTGGCGCAGCCGAGGCGAAGCGCTGTCTCGCACGAGGGTTGCCGCGCGGTACTCAGGAAAATATCCCAAGTCATCTTCGAGTATGCGCAGCCGATAACGCTGCAGCTCACCGTCGGTACTGTAGGCGTCCGTGACGTCGATGGCACCGTCTGCTATGGCCTGATAGGCCAGACCATGTTCAATCCCCGTGACAGATTGGTCTAGATTGTAGCGCTCGGCCAAACCCGGCCAACCGTCTTCGCGCTGGATGAACTCGTGGCTAAACGCCGCGACGAGCGCATGATTTTTAAGATCGCCAATGCGCCTCAGACCAAGTTCCTGTGCCTGTTCGTCACGAACGACAACGGCATAGGTGTTGTTGAATCCGTACTCGGGTAACAGCTCTAGGCCTTGGCTGGCTAGCACCTGATTAATCTGAGTGCGATTGGGATTACCCGGTAGGTTCAACACCGCCTGACTGAGTGTACCCGTATATTCTGGATACAGATCAATCTCTGCGTTCCTTAATGCCTCATAGCAGATCAGTGTACCACCCAGACCTAGCTTGCGATTGACGCGAAAGCCCTGCGCTTCCAGCACTTGGGCCGCAATTTCCGCCAGCAAATAACTTTCGCCGAAATTTTTGCTGCCCACAGTAATTGTCTGCACCGCTGCTGCACCAAAGCTGGCGACCGTGCACCAGACAACGCATAAGCACATGACGAGGCGCTGAAGAATCATGATAGCTGGCTCTCTATTAAGCGCTCGGCATAGGGCGTTGCTGGGTGCGCAAGAACTTCCCGGGGAACGCCACTTTGAACCACCTGACCGGCGTCCAAAATAACCATGAATTCAGCCAAACGCCTCGCCTCGCGAAGATCGTGGGTGACCAACACCGTGGTAGCAGGATGGGTCTGTCGTGCTTGTTCAAAGCTCTCGTACAGTCCCAGCCGGGTTATGGGGTCAACGGCAGAAAAAGGTTCATCCAACAACAAAATCGAGGGCTGCAGCATCAGTGCGCGACAAATTCCTAAACGCTGCTGCTGCCCTCCCGATAGGTGTCTTGGCAAGCGGCTCGCGACGTCACCCTCTAGATCCACCGTCTTCAGCAATTCCTGAAATCGGGCCTGCCTCCTTTCTTGGGACCAGCCTACAAGCTTCGCCACCAAGGTGACATTTTGCTCCGCGGTCAGGTGGGGAAATAGTCCCGCACCTTGAACGGCATAACCGATACCGCGCCGATAGGATCCCAGATCGTCGTAAGGCACCGTACGTCCAAGCACTTCTACCTCGCCCTGGTCGGGGCGCTCCAAACCATTGATCATTTGCAGCAGTGTCGTTTTGCCACTGCCGCTGGCGCCAACGATGGCAGTGATCTGGTCCTTGGGAAGATTCAACGAAAGGTCATCAAATACGGTCAACTGCCCGAAGCTCTTGTTCACCCGGCGAAAGCCTACGGCAGAGTCGTGTGATATTTCCCTTTCAACCATCCGAGGGCACAAGACTATATTTCTTCGTTAACGACTCGCCATACTGACGCAGCTCGGCCAACACGATTTGCCGCTCTGGGGAAGTCTCCTGAGCCTCAAGTTCGCCCACACGACGCTCAAAATTGCTCATGTTGAGCCAGTCACCCTCGCTAGAGAGCTTTTCTCTAACGTATTCATGCCAGTCTGAGGCTTCAGATACGTCTAGCAAGTGAGCAAAAGAGCGCGCTTTCATCCTTGTCGCTAGTACCCGCAAGCGCTGATCACGAAAATCCATATTCGACCAACGGCCAGCCTCAATCTCGGCATACAGGTGGTTTGCGCGTGCCTTGTCTTCATCCAGCAAAAATGCGCCATAGAGTGCAGCGTCTGGATCAGACTCATCTTTCATGCCGTCTTGCACATAGGCTCGACGCACTTTTTGTGCCAAGGCCGGTTGCTTTAGTCGGCGCCACCTTTCCTTTATGAGCTTAGGAGAAAGCGACAATTTTTCCAGGTTCTCGTCGGTCAGCACTTCGAAGGGAGCGACAAAGGGACTGCGGTTAATTTTAATTTCACGCAGAGGCGCACGGGTTTCGCCCTTGGGCACAAATAGCTTGCGACGAATTTCGTCCTCGTTCCAATCGAGCAGGCACTCTACATCTTCTCCCAGATCCGCGACCACAATGGCGTTGGTATTGGTGGGATGGCGTGTCACCGAGACCACGGGAGCCAAATTGAAGCGATCCTTGCCATACACCGCTGATACGTGGGCGCATAGATGGGCCCCCAGCGGCTCTAGCAACTCCTTGACGTATTTCTTCTGCCGAAGGGAGTAGTAATAGTCAAATAACTTCGGCTGCTGCCGCTTGAGCAGCCTGGCCATGCCGATGGTGGCATAAACATCCGACATAGCGTCGTGGGCCTGGCCGTGATCAATACCATTGGCCTTGGTGAGCTCTTCAAGCCTATAGACG
>JAYYHB010000362.1:0-7307 GCA_036157095.1 Pseudomonadota bacterium | reverse complement strand
CCCGGGGCTTTCACATCCCACTTATCAAACCGCCTACGCGCGCTTTACGCCCAGTAATTCCGATTAACGTTCGTACCCTCCGTATTACCGCGGCTGCTGGCACGGAGTTAGCCGGTACTTCTTCTGTTGTTAACGTCAAGACCGCGATGTATTAAATCGCAGCTTTTCTTCGCAACTGAAAGTGCTTTACAACCCTAAGGCCTTCTTCGCACACGCGGCATCGCTGGGTCAGGCTTTCGCCCATTGCCCAAGATTCCCTACTGCTGCCTCCCGTAGGAGTCTGGACCGTGTCTCAGTTCCAGTGTGGCTGATCGTCCTCTCAGACCAGCTATAGATCGTAGCCTTGGTGAGCCTTTACCTCACCAACTAGCTAATCTAACGCAGGCTCCTCTAATAGCGTGAGGCCTAAAGGTCCCCCACTTTCCTCCATAGAGCGTATGCGGTATTAGCTCGAGTTTCCCCGAGTTGTCCCCCACTACTAGGTAGATTCCTACGCGTTACTCACCCGTCCGCCACTGTACTCACACCGAAGTGCTTTCTCGTTCGACTTGCATGTATTAGGCGTGCCGCCAACGTTCAATCTGAGCCATGATCAAACTCTTCAGTTTAATTTTTTCGACTTTCGGTTCGAACAGGTTTTGCCCCGTTTTCGCCATGATGCCGATTAATCATTTACTCAAAACGAATTACGTGTTCCCACACGAATGGCTTGTTTGTACATTTTGTCTCCCCTGGCTCATTTCGACCGCTGCCATAAAGCCGCTATCTAAACGTGCCTGAAGAATTACAATGCACTTGCTTTGATTTGTTAAAGATCTGCGAGCCAGCTGCCTTCAGCCTCACCGCAAGGGAGCCGTATGATACGCATATGGGGTGGTGGCGCAACCGCAATTTGCAAAAAAATGAACTTTTTTACGACACTTTTCGCTAACGCGATCGTGCAATCAGATGATAGTTCTTTTTACCTTTTCGCAGCAGGTAAAAACGCTTAAAAAGTGCGTCCTCGAAAGTCAAGTCTCGCCCGACGTCGTCGATCGACTCGCCATTCAACTTAATGCCGTTGGCCTGAACAAGCTTGCGCGCTTCTCCAGCTGATTTGGTCAATCCCGCTTCAACCATGGCGGTCAAAAGGCCAACACCCGCTGCGCAGCTCGTACAAGGCATGCCATCTTGCTGCAGCTCTTCTAAATCGGACTCAAGCAGTTGCCCTGCATCTCCGGCGAAAAGCGCGGTACTAATACGGTCAGCGGCTACAACCGCCTGTTCTCCATGGACGATCGTCGTGACTTCTCGCGCTAACTTCTTTTGCGCCTGCCTGAGTTCTGGTCGGTCTTGGATCTCGACTTCAAGATTCTCAATTTCATCTTGAGTCAAAAAGGTGAAAAGCTTGAGGAATTTGACAACATCCGCGTCAGCTGTGTTAAGCCAAAACTGATAGAACGCATAGGGTGATGTTTTTTTGGGATCAATCCATACGGCGCCGGCCGCTGATTTTCCAAACTTTGTTCCATCAGCCTTGGTTACCAGCGGCATAGTGAATGCAAAGGCACTTTCGCCGGTGTGTCGACGGATCAAATCAATGCCCGAAACGATGTTACCCCATTGATCGCTGCCACCGATCTGCAACAAACAGCCCTCATTTTGAGCCAGCCGCAGAAAATCCATTGCCTGCAGCAGCATGTAGCTGAATTCCGTGTAGGAGATGCCCTCATTGGCGCGCTCCAAGCGCGACTTCACGGAATCCCGCTGAATCATGCTGTTGACCGAAAAATGCTTACCGATATCGCGCAAAAAATCTATGACAGGCAGGTCATGGGTCCAATCTAGATTGTTGACGATCTTGGCCGAGTTGCCATCCTCAGTGTCGAACTCGAGGAATCCGCTGACTTGCACTCTCAGTGCCTGTATCCAGTTACTGATCGTTTCACCCGCATTCAGCGAACGCTCGTCATCACGGCCAGACGGATCTCCAATCATTCCGGTGGCACCGCCGAGTAGTAGCAAGGGTCGATGGCCCTGCAGCTGAAATCTGCGCAGGGCAAGGAGCGGCACGAGGCTACCAACGTGCAAACTGTCGGCCGTTGGGTCGAAACCGCAGTAGAGTGACTGACACCCAGAATCCAAATACTCGAGCAAACCCCGTTCATCAGATACTTGTGTCAGCAGTCCACGCCAACGCAATTCGTCGATAAAGGCCTGTGTGCTCATTCAAATAGTCCCAGAAGATTGCTGATTACATCGCCAGTCTGTACCCACGTATCTGGTGTCGTCGGCGAGGCGCGCAACTGTAACAAAAGTCTCTGGAAAGCCACATGCCGCGGATCGCAAGACGTACAACTATGTCGCTAGGGTTCTTTTCTTGTGCCAACATTCTTCTATACTCACGTCGCGTTGTCATAAAGCTCGATGAATCAGTCTTTGGCCGCTTGGGGCACAGGCCATATCAGCCCGCAATTAGGAACAAACTCATTCGATGCCAATGCCGCCTCTTCACAAAAGACTTGCTGCAATTGTTGGATTAAGCCTAGTGCTGCTTTTTGCTTCGGGTTTTATTCCAGAGCAGCCAACCGACCATTCGCTAGCGCTGACGACACCCCCGCCAGAGCTGGAGTCTAGCCAGGCCAGCGGTGTTAGTAGTGCTCAAGCTGGGGCTTTGCTACCTGACGCTGCAGCTAATAGCGTCGAGACGTGGGACCCAGCGTCGCCGGAAAAGTACGTCGTCAACGAAAATGCTGTTGTAACCAGCGAGATGGTAAAAGTTGGCGATAGCATGGCACTGATTTTCGCGCGTCGAAATTTTTCCGCGAGCGCCCTATATGCTCTTACGCAAACAGCGCACGGTGAGACGCTTACGGGAATTTTCCCTGGCGCGAGGCTGACCTTTGAGAGCAAAAACGACCAACTTACCGCTCTTACCTATGAACCCGGCCCACTAGAGCGCGTGGTTTTCTCCCGAGAGCAAGACGGCAGCTTTATCAGCGAGGAGATCTTCACAGAGCCAGAGAAAGTACTGACCTACAAGCACGGGATTATCAGTAGTAACCTATTTTCCACGAGCCAAGCCATCGGCCTGCCTGACAATCTAACGATGCAACTCGCGCAGATCTTTCAATGGGATATTGATTTCGTACTCGATATCCGTCCGGGAGACGAGTTTTTTGCCTTGGTGGAAGAACAATATCTTGGTGGCGAATTCATCGGCTTTGGAGACATTCTGTCAGCAAGATTCGTTAATCAAGGTCGCACTTTCACAGCGGTGCGATACACCACCGAAAATGGTGTCTCAGATTACTTCAATGCCCAAGGGCGGAGTATGCGAAAAGCGTTTCTGCGAGCTCCGGTGGAATTTTCCCGCATCAGCTCAAGCTTTAACCTGCGCCGCAAACACCCGCTTTACAAAACCGTTAGACCGCACCGTGGCATTGATTATGCAGCGCCACCCGGCACACCGATTCTTGCTGCAGGTGACGGCAGGGTAGAGATTGCTTCTCGCACCAAACCAAACGGCAGATACGTCGTGATCAAGCATGGCGAGCAATTCGTGACCAAGTACTTACACTTGTCGAAATTTGCTAGAGGAATTAAGCCCGGAAAACGAGTCAACCAAGGACAGATCATTGGGTATGTGGGATCCACCGGCTATGCTACCGGCCCACACCTTCACTATGAGTTTCTCGTCAATGGCGTGCATCAGAATCCTCGCACGGTATCACTGCCTCAAGCAAAACCAGTAAACGATCAGGAAATCAGCAGATTCCGCGATAGAACGTTCGAAAACGTGTTGTTGTTGGATCATTTTAACCAACAGGTTGCCCTCACTTCGACGAGCCCACGCTCGTGACCTACGGGAATTACGTCGGCTGCATGACCGGGACCAGCGTGGATGGATTAGACCTTGCACTGATCGAAGTTTCTCCACTAAACCCTTCAAAGGGCGTGAAGGAAGCAATCGTCCTACTTAACGCGCAGACACGACCCCTTCCTGAGGCGCTACGAAACTCATTACTCGCCTGCAGCCAGCCGGACCAGTCAAATGTAGATTTATTGGGAGAATGCGATACCCAGCTCGGCCATTTTATAGGCACTTCTATCGCCGATTGGCTTAAGTCACTGGGTATTCCGGCAAGCACGATTCAGGCCATTGGCAGCCATGGTCAAACCGTCAGGCACAGACCTCCCAAAACGCTTGGTACGGCGTTCACACTGCAAATTGGCGACCCTAATCACATCGCAGAGATCACTGGCATTGACACAGTAGCGGACTTTCGACGTCGCGATATGGCAGCCGGTGGCCAGGGTGCACCATTGGCCCCAGCTTTCCACAAGGTTCTTTTCGGCGATACTGCAATGACAACTTGCGTTGTTAACATTGGCGGTATAAGCAATATTTCACCCTTAAACGAGCGAGGCGGCGGATTCGATACCGGACCAGGCAACTGTCTTATGGACAGTTGGTTTTGCCAACATCACCTAAACCACTCTGAGAGCTATGACGCCTCTGGCGCCTGGGCGGCCTCGGGAAGAGTGCATGTTGGCTTACTCAGGCGAATGCTTGAAGACGCCTACTTCTCGAAGAAACCACCGAAAAGCACAGGGCGGGAATACTTCAATATGGCCTGGCTCAACTCACATTTACAGGCACTGCCGGAATATCCACCAGCTGCCGATGTTCAAGCCACCTTGTCACAACTAACAGCTTCCTCCCTGGCAGAAGCGATCATCGACACGATGCCTGATGTACGAGACGTACCTATTTGTGGCGGCGGTCGAGGGAACGATCACCTGATGCGCAATGTTCAGGCGTCACTAAATCCACCAGAGCATGCGGATGTTCGCGTGATGCCATGCGAGGCGTGGGGCTTTGATGGGGATGCTATCGAGGCCGCAGCATTCGCCTGGTTGGCCTACCGGCGCGTGTCTGCCTTAGAGGGAAATCAGCCGGACGCTACCGGTGCAATGGGTGAGCGTGTCTTAGGTGCCCTTTATCCGGGCTAAATTTCTCGCGCTCTAGACCTCTGGAGCCCCAGCTTCGCTTTTCTCATTACTCTCGGCAAAGGGACACTTATAAAGAAAATGAGCTACCGCAACCGCATGTTGCGGATGCATTAGGGTTTGAAACCGTGAACTGCGCTCCGGCCAGGTCTTCTACGTAGTCGATATCTGAGCCGACTAAATATGGGTAGCTAATCGCATCAACAAGCATACGCACACCCAGGCGTTCAAAAACGGCATCGTCCTCTGCGGGCGTATCGTCAAAGGTAAAGCCGTAAGAAAAACCATTGCAGCCTCCGCCTGTAATAAATACGCGCAGACATAGTAGCGGGTCCCCTTCCTCTTCGATCAGACGTTTTACCTTGCTGGCAGCTCTTTCTGAAAACTCTATATCTAATTTCATCTTCTGATTATTCTCTGACCAGCCCTATGCCTTCAACTTTCCTTTCTTCGACGGAAACCAATTTTTCGGGCACGGAGTGAATGAGTCGTCCCTGCACCGAAGCCCCCATATGCATCTGTAACACGTTGTAGTGCAGGTCTCCCTGAATAACAGCACTCTCCGCGATTTCCAGGTGCTCAAGCGCATAAACAGTTCCATCGACACGCCCATGAATCAGCACGATAGGAGCACGGATATCACCGATCACACGACCGCCCGGACTGACCGTCATCGATGCTCCAAGTTCCTCAGCTGAGGTGGATCCGCGCAATATGCCGTTCACCACCAATTGGCTAGAAAATGTAATGTCACCGACCAATTCAGCATCCGTCGCTATCAACGTCAGTTCTTTCTTTCTCGCCATCTTCGGTACTTTTCTATTCCACTTCATGCGAAATGCAACTCAGAGTTGGGCCGCATACGTTAATCTGTCTACACCGGCCAAACAAACTCAGCTTCAACAGGTGTTCCTTTTTTGCCAATCACAGCAACTTTTATTCGACTCGGCGTAAATTCTTTCGGTAACTCGACCGTTTGCTCCAATGCCTGAAAGTAGCGAAATCGAAAATCCAAATTCGTCGGAGCACCACCTAAGTCAGCCGTGAAGAGTCTTACTGCCTCTCCATTTTGCGTGCCCTGAATCTCGAGTCTGACGGACCCACTGACTATCGACGGGCGCTCGGCTACCTGGATTAGGGTGGCTTCTATTACATATGTGGAAGCGGTCGAGGCAGAAACGCTGAGTCGCTCTACATGTATCCCTTGGTCGGTTTCGCCAGGGACCATTATTTTGCGAAAAAATCCCAGTTCGGTTTCTAACCCTGCGTTAACCTTGTGTAGTTGCGTTAACTCATCGCGAAGCGCAATCGACGTGTGATTCTGCGTGTCAATAATGAGTTCGCTGTCCGTTAAGCGACTTTGCAATATCGAGTTTTGATTGCTGAGCTCCCTCACTTCATCGCGCAAAGACCCATTCTGCTGAATCTGGGTTTGAGCTACGGAAACACCTGCCCAAAATCCAGCGCCACCTGCTGAGGCAGACGCGACTATGGCGGCAGCCCATATTAACCGTCGACGCAACAGAGATTGTTCTTTTATCACCCTATACTGCAACTGCCTTCCTTAACTAAGCACGATGTTCCGAACGCGTTCATCCTACCTGCGAGCCACCGAGTTCGCACCATCTCAACACACTGCTTACCGTTTGGGACATTCGTTAATGTCGAAGCAAAGGTGGCAGTAATATGAACGCCTAATCGATACGATAAGATGTGTTACTACCTCCAGGAGAGAAATCGCAACCCTGTACCTGTGGCTTAAAGCCTTCCACATCATTAGCGTTATCACCTGGTTTGCAGGCATCTTCTATCTGCCGCGATTGTTCGTTTACCACTCGGCCTGTGAAGACGAGATCAGCAGTGAGCGCTTTAAAGTTATGGAGCGAAAGCTTTATCGATTAATTATGACGCCCTCCATGGTCATTACCCTCACGCTTGGATTCGGCATGTTAGCGATGGCATGGCAGGGACTCAGCGTTCAGTCCTGGATTTGGATTAAGATTGCCTTGGTCGGTCTACTCGTTGCTTACCACTTGCATTGCGGCTGGATCATTAGGGAGTTTGCGGCGCGTACGCAGAATCGAAGCGAGAAATTTTTTCGGATATACAACGAACTTCCTGTACTAATACTGGTCCCAGTTATCCTACTCGTCGTTCTGCAACCCTTCTAGGTCGAAAGTCTATTGCCTGGCTAAAACGCGAGGCCAAGACGACGCTTTCGACCATTCTTTATGTTTTGCCAACGGATAAAAGCTTATGAACAGACATACATCCACAGCCCTTATGCAGCGCGCGCTGCAAAGCATTCCGGGCGG
>JAYYHB010000361.1:0-6497 GCA_036157095.1 Pseudomonadota bacterium | reverse complement strand
GCTGTCTTCAGCAAGGTCGGCCATCATCGAGTCGATCATTGTTGCCGAAACAACAACTGCTGAAACTTCAACAAAGACAAAGGCTGAGTAAAGTACCAAAGACGCGGTGCCCGTCAATTCAGGCCAAACACCGATCAGCACGGCGACATAGGGCATGGGGAAAAGTACCAGTCGCACCAGCGCCATACCTATGGCGGTGTTCTTCTTTCCAAATCGCAGACCAACTCTGGGTGACAGGTAGAAAGACACCGCAGGCGCAAAAAGCAGACAAATGCCCGTAATCGCCATCTCCCCGCCGCTGAACATGAAGAAATACCTGACGTTGTATAGATACAGCGCGGTATGAAGGCCCGCCGCCGCGCCGCCAAGCAATGAAAAACAAAATAGCGCAGCGAAATTTCGATTCTTCAGCGATTCAAAGATTTGCGCGAATTCTCTGCCAATGGCGTTGAGTCGAAACGGTTCGCTCGGTGGCGGCATTTGCATGGCTGCCCTTTGTGTAGCAATGCAGCTCAACAAGATCGTTGTCAAAATAATGCCAGACCCCACCGTACCAAAGATAGCGTAACCGGTTGGATCCGCAAAGCCATAGGCCCCCATCCAAAAGGTCAAGTTGATGATGTGAATGCCGTTGCCGCCTGTCCAACCGAAGAAATGCCTAAGAGCTAGCCATTTGTTACGCCGGTCATAATCTTTTTCAAGCTCCGGCAGCAGCGCGGTACACGGCACCTCAAACAGAGTTGTTCCGGTTCGAACCAACATGGCCAGAACGAGAATGTAAACGAAGGCATCCTCACCCCGGACATCGGCGATCGGATTGAACAATGCGTAAAAGCCTGCAGGAAAAATAAACAATGACGCGTACATAAAAGGATGGCGCCTGCCTACTGACGACCGAGTTTTATCGGACCAGTGGCCGAGTAAGGGGTCAGAGATAGCGTCCCAAATGACGGCTATGGCCAGCGCGATACTCGCCAGATAGCCCGGGACGCCAAGCGCTTGGTTGGCGAAGATTAATAAGACGTATGAAAACGCGTTGTCTTTGATGCCATAGGCCATCGAGGACGAGCCGTAAAACCAGAAGATCGGTTTTTTCTCCAGAGACGCGGATTCCACGTTCGCAGAATCTATTCGTCCTGATCCTTGCGACACTGTCTCCATTCCTCCTCCCCAGAAGTGATCCGGCTTTGACGCGCGTGCTGCGCTGGCGCCAGTATTGTTTGGTTGCAATACCACAACGAAGCTCTGCTGGTTGCAAGAGATTTCAACCAAAAGTTAATGGGCGAAGAAAGAGGCATTGGGTCGTCTTGCCTCCTTTGCCGGGTGAAAAATAGGCAACAAAAGAGCGGTAGGTTATAGTTCAAACTGTCGATGTTCTGCTGGAGCAAGCAGCCAAAGGCTGATCGAAATATGACCGCACTCCAACAACCTCCCTCCAGGCGTTCTGACGGTGCCAGTGGCTACAGCACTCAACATATTGCCGATCTACTCGGATTGTCTGAATCCCGCATTCGCGATTATGTGCGACGCAATCTGCTATGTCCTCAACGCAATGCCAAGGGACATTTTCGTTTTTCATTTCGAGACGTCGTTTTTTTGCGCGCTGCCAAAGGATTGACCGATGCCGCCATCAGTGTGCGACAGAGCAATCGAGCGCTGAGCAAACTCAAGGACGACCTCAGCCAACTTGAATCGCTGAGCGCGGTGCGCATCTACGCGAACGGTAGCGTGGTAGAGGTCAGAGACGATGAAAAAGCGTGGGAAGTCGAAAGTGGCCAGCTAACCATGAATTTCTCGATACAGGAACTGGCGGCGAATGTGGCGGACCTGGCCAGATCTGCAGCCGGCGGTGAGGAAAAGGCGTTAGAGGATCTTGACTCTGACGAATGGTACAACCTTGGCTTGGACCTAGAGGAAGTGGACCCAACCCAGGCGCCAGATGCCTATCGAGAAGCGATCCGATTAGATCCATTTAATGCTGACGCTCACGTTAATCTGGGCCGTCTTTACCAGTTAAGTGGTGACCTCAAGGGCGCTACGCGGCACTACCAGCTGGCGTTGGCAACAAGACCAGAGCATCAGCTGGCCAACTATAACCTTGGTACAATCTTTGACGAACAAGACGACTGTGAGCGCGCAGAAATGTTCTACCGCAAAGCAATTATGGTGCCGGATGCTCACTACAATCTAGCGCGAATTCACGAGCTGGCCGGCGATGAGATTAACGCGAGGCGTCACCTGCGGCTGTATCACAGGCTTATCGATCAGGATGGTGTTTAGCGACCAGCAAGAAGTTCTACTTCTTCCTGACGTAGAGTACTAACTCGTGGTGCACCAATTCGTATCCGTGTTCTTCAGCAATTTCATGCTGTAAGGCTTCAATACGCTCATTTACAAATTCAGTGACTTGGCCGCTGTCTACGTCCACCATATGATCGTGATGTCGATCACCAGCGAGCTCGTAAACCGAGTGGCCGTCATCAAAGTTGTGTCGATCTACCATGCCCGCGGCCTCGAACTGCGTTAAGACTCGATAGACCGTCGCCAGTCCCACTGTATCGTCGGAGTTCATCAATTTCTTATAAACATCCTCCGCGCTCATGTGGTGCGGGTCGGCTTGTTCCAACACCTCCAGCACCTTCAAACGCGGCAATGTGACTTTGAGTCCGGCTTTTTTTAGGTCAGCTCCTGTCAAGAGTATCTCCGTAAAGTGCGTTGGATACTTGTGTGCATGATGTCTGTGAAGAATCGCACAATTCGGATCGAACGATACTTGGTGATGCAGGCTATTGCTACCGAGACCGCAGCGATAACCGAGTTGAATTTACGTGTCATGTTGTCTTTGTACGTCATTGTGGACACGGGGTATACGCAATCGGCAATGCTTCGGAAATATTGTAAAGTTCGATAAATGAGGCGTAGCGGAGGACGCGTCGCCGCGTATGTTGGTTAGTTCGTGCTTGAAAGAGCATGCAGAAGAAAGAAAAACCAAGTCATGGAACCGAGTTAAAAAGGAAGGGGAGTTATGCAAAATCTGGAAGTGTTTCGCGACGATGTTCGAGGCTGGCTCGACGAAAACTGCCCTGAATCCATGCGCACGCCCATGGATGCGAGCGAACAACCCGGCGGCGGTCGTAACGCTTCCTATGCTAATCCGGATACGAAGCTTTGGTTAGAGCGCTGCGCCGAGCGTGGCTTTACTGCTCCTACTTGGCCCCAGGAGTTTGGTGGCGCAGGGTTAAGCAAGGACGAGAACGTCGTACTGCGCCACGAAATGGGTCGGATCAACGCGCGGCCACCCTTGGTCGGCATGGGCCTAAGCATGATTGGGCCGGCACTGCTTGAATATGGAACAGACACGCAAAAGGAAGAGCATTTGCCCAAAATAGCTCGCGGCGATATTTGGTGGTGCCAGGGCTACAGTGAACCAGGTTCAGGATCGGATCTTGCCAGCCTTCGTACTTCTGCGGTCGAAGATGGCGACGACTTCATTATCAACGGTCAAAAGATCTGGACGTCAGGTGCAAATCATGCCGACTGGATGTTTTGCTTGGTGCGTACGGACTTTGATGCACCGAAGCATGAGGGCATTTCCTTCGTGCTTTTCGATATGACGACGCCAGGTATCACGGTTAAACCGATTAAGCTGATTAGTGGCCTGTCGCCATTCTGCGAGACGTTTCTAGACAACGTTCGCGTGCCAAAGTCGAACCTCGTCTACGAGCTCAACAAGGGCTGGACTGTCGGTAAGCGCTTGCTGCAACACGAGCGATCCATGATTGGAGGCATCGGCGGCGGTCAAAAAACGACGTCGCTTGAAGAATATGCCCACCAGTACGTTGGCGTTGACGACACCGGCAAGATAGCGGACGCATCTTTGCGTGGAGAAATTCTTAGCCATCGAATGAATGACAGAGCGTTCGGCCTCACCACGCGACGCAGCGTCGAGGAATCGGCTACCGGCAATGCTCCCGGCGCCACCTCGTCCATGTTCAAGTATTACGGTACCGAGCAAAATATCGGCAAGTACGACCTCATGCTGTCAATCATGGGCACTCAATCCGTCGGCTGGACGGGTGACGGCTTCGAACAAGATGAGCTCAACACTACCCGTGCTTGGTTGCGTTCCAAGGCTAACAGCATCGAGGGTGGTACTTCCGAAGTTCAGCTCAACATCATCGCTAAACGCGTGCTTGGATTACCAGATTAGGGATACTTAACGTCAGCCAAGAAGTCGGATTCTCCGGCAACGGGGGCATCCAGCCCACGGGGGCGTACTGCGCCAGGGCAGCGAGCTGATGCAGATTTCACCGACTGAGAGAGCTATGGTGGTTAGAAGTTCGCATTGAACCCATGGATGTGAGTCGGCTAGAACGCGGTCTGCCGGTAAATATCAGTCTCGATGGCTTCGATGCTTTAATCTACGGCAAGCTAGAGGGTCAGCTGATCTATCTAAGCTCGGATACGTTGACCGAAAAAGCTGGGGATGGATCGGCATTAACCTACTACTTTGCCCGTGCCCCGGTAAATCCTGACGCTACGGTGTCGAATCCAAAATTCGCTGACCTGCAGCTGCGACCGGGCATGACCGCCTCGGTCGATATACGCACCGCGAAGCGCACGATGCTCCAAAGTATCGCGAAACCCATCCTCAGTGCTTTCTCCTGAGCGTTGTTCCAGCAGTAGCCAAAGAAGTTGGCATCCTAGATCAATTTCTGGGATGGTCGTCGGCTTTCGAGGAGTCAGCGATGGTGTCGATCAACCCTGATGCGCAAGGACTGATCCAGAGCGATCTCTCGGTCAGACAGCGTTTGGGAATTACCGTGCTTAGTGCACAGGGCGGTAAATGCCAACTCAGTGCCAAGATTGATGAGGGTTGGCTCAATGGAGCCGGTTTCATCCACGGTAGTATCGCCTATGCGTTAATGGACAGCGCCAGCGCCTATGCTTGTGCATCGCAAGGTGTACGTGGCGTCACTACCAACGGCAATATTACCTACGTCAAAGGAGCCCGCGCGGAGACGACGCTTGTTGCTAGGGCACAAGTTGTCGGTCAAAGTCGGCGCGTAATGAGCCTTACCGCGACGGTTCATGATGGCGGTGAACAGCTTCTGGCTCATGGGAACTTTTTGTTTCAGCTCATCCGAGAATAACAAACAAACGCATCAGCCTCTGGGTGCGTTGGCATCGAAAACAAAATTCAAATGGCGGATCGAAACAATGCAATCTGTTAGGGCCTGGCGAAATCCGATAACGCTCCTTGTGCTGATGTCCGTGGCCATGCCCCTGGCCTTTAATACTTGGTCGGCATTGCTGAATAATTTTGCTGTTGAACAAGCCGCGTTTACTGGCGTTGAAATTGGGATTTTGCAGAGTCTTCGCGAGGTCCCCGGTTTTCTTTCTTTCACCGTGATTTTTGTGCTCTTGATTCTCAAGGAGCAGACCTTTGCCGTGCTATCACTTGCCTTGTTAGGGCTCGGTGTCGCGATGACGGGTTTTTTCCCCAGCGAGCACGGTCTTTACTTCACCACTGTGCTCATGAGTATTGGCTTTCATTACTTCGAAGCCCTTAAGCAATCCTTGAGTTTGCAGTGGCTTAGCAAGGATGAGGCTCCTCAAGTTTTAGGTCGTCTGATTGCCGTTGGTTCGGTGACCTCCCTGATTGTTTATGGCGTGCTTTGGGTGCTGCTAGAGGTCTTCGCAGTCAGTTTTATGTGGAACTTGGCGCTTGCCGGCGGCTTGTGCTGCTTGCTGGCACTCTTGATGTGGCTAAATTTTCCCCACTTCCCCTCAAAGACCGCACAGCACAAGACCTTGGTTTTGCGACGTCGTTATTGGCTCTACTACCTGCTGACTTTTCTGTCCGGTGCACGGCGGCAAATTTTTGTTGTCTTCGCAGCGTTCCTGATGGTGGAAAAGTTCGGCTACTCCGCCTCTCAGGTCACCCTGCTTTTTCTCATCAACTATGCGTTCAATTGGTTTTTCGCCGAGCGTATTGGTGCGCTGATTCACCGAATCGGCGAGCGGCGGGCGCTGACGCTGGAATATATCGGTCTGATCTTCGTCTTTGTGGCCTATGGACTGGTGGACAACGCTACCCTCGCCGCGGCTTTGTACGTAATCGACCACATGTTCTTTGCCATGGCTATTGCTATCAGTACGTACTTTCAGAAAATCGCAGACCCAAAGGATATGGCCAGTACCGCTGGGGTCTCATTCACGATCAGCCATATTGCAGCCATCGTGATTCCAGCCGCGCTTGGGCTGGTTTGGATGTGGTCGCACGCCCTGGTGTTTTTTATCGGAGCAGGCTTCGCTGCGCTGTCGCTGCTGGCATCCCAGCTAATCCCCTTTGATCCTGGCCCTGGACAAGAAATGGCCCTGCCTGGAAGTGCAAAGGCAGAACTAGGCGCGGCTTCCTAGTCGCCGCGCGCTGCGTCTTCTGGAGATCTAAAAGATGTCGACAGTCGTCGGGTCGATGTCCCGACAGCGACCGT
>JAYYHB010000360.1:0-4269 GCA_036157095.1 Pseudomonadota bacterium | reverse complement strand
ACTGAGTGGGCAATTCTGAATCATCGACAGAGCGAGAGCAGCCGATATCTGAGCCTAATAAGCAAATCTCAGAGTCGCTCGGCGATGCCACTCAGCGCCCGTCAATCTGGGAGCTGGCTCTACCGAGCATTCTAGGAAACCTCAGTTACACCATCGTCGGCATGGTGCAGACCAAATTCGTTGGAGAATTGGGTCCCCAGGCCCTCGCTGCGGTGGGTGCGGGACAGCGAGTCATGTTTGCCATGCTCGCTGTGCTTATGGCGGTAAGCGCAGGTACTACAGCATTGGTCGCCCGCGCTTGGGGCGCAGGAGACTACGAAGAAGCCAGCCGCGTTACAATGGCATCGCTGGTGCTCGGTGGTTCGCTGGTCGCTGTGGTTGCGGTACTGGGTTTCTTATTCGCCGGTTCGATGGCCGGTGTTTTCGGCCTCGACGACGAAACCCTTGCCATGGCGACGCTTAACATTCGCTGGCTATCCTTTTTCAATATCGCCTTTGCCGGCATGCTGATTTTGAGCGCGGCGCTTCGGGCTTCCGGCGATGCGTGGTCACCGTTGTGGATTTCGGCGGGTATCAATGTCCTGAACCTGCCCCTCCTATACGCTTTTATTTTTGGACGCTGGGGAATGCCGGAGATGGGAGTTGCGGGAGCCGCCGTGGCGGCAGGCATCGCTTTTTCCTTTGGGACCTTGGTGCTGTTGATCCTCTGGGTTCGGCAGAAGTTCCGGGTTCGTCACGTTAGTGGAGGATGGTGGCGACGCCAACGCTTGAAACAGTTGGTCGGCATCGGTTATCCCGCCGCCCTCGAACAGGGCGTCTTTCAGCTGGGCTTTTTCATTTTCTTGATCGTCATAGGGAACAATTACGGTACTGAGGCCTTTGCCGCCTACAATATCGGCGTGAACATTCTTGCGGTATGTATGACCGTGGGGTTTGGTTTTTCTATCGCTGGTTCAACTTTGGTTGGCCAGCATTTGGGGGCTAAGGACTTTGCTGGCGCAGTTCGCAGCGGGTGGCGCTCAATGTATTTAGCGATCGCCTCCATGGGATTGATTGGTTCGGCAGTAATGATTTATGCCCAAGCCCTTGCCGAATACTTCATCGGCAGTGGTGATCGCACCATTGAATACACGGTTCAGTTTATTTACGTGCTTGGGGCGATGATGCCGCTACTGGCTGTGGAGTTTGCCATTGGCGGGGCGTTGCGCGGTGCTGGCGATACGCGTTTTCCGCTGATCGCCACGATTTTGGGACTGCTGGTAATGCGCTGCGGCTTAGCAGCAGTCGCCGCTTACTTTGGGCTGCCGGTAATTTGGGTCTACGCGGCCTTGGTCGGCGACTATATTTTAAAAGGGGCGCTACTGATTTGGCGTTTTCGGCAAGGCCGATGGAAAACGATTATTCCTGAGAATCCGGTCTATTGAGTTGCTGTCCTGCGCGAATGAGCGTGGAAGATATATCGTTGCGGTACACCGACTCCGGTACGCCCTGACAAAGTGCGCGCAGGGAGCTTGGCAGCTTGATATCGTCGAGCGATACGAAGCGATCACCGTCTGCACGACCTAGTACTAAGAAGCTAATGTCTAGGGTTGCTAACCGCGTGATGGCGGCGGCCAGTTTGTCCGGATTGTTCTCATAGAAGCGAGGTTCGCCAATGCGAACCATTGTATCGGTGCCCAGAACAAAGACGGCGCCGTGAAAGAGCTCGGCCTTGGCTGCGAAGTTTGCCTGGTTGGTCAGCCACACATGCCGATCTGTCATTTTTGCCAGACGTTCGTGGATAGACAGATAATCAAGATCGGGTTTGTCGGCGTTGCGCAGGGACAGCTCAAAGGCGCCGGTTTTTCCAGTGATTTCTTCAGCGGCCTCCAGCATCTGGTAATGGCCCTCGTGCACGGGATTGAACGACCCCGGCAAGATCAAGCTACCGTCGCTCTGACCACTGCACCATCGGTAGGGGGTAGATCCCAGCAAGGGCTGCCAGTCTGGGGCCGCATTATAGATATTGCCCTGTAACCCCGTATCTTCATTGCCTAACAAAGCCACGCCTAAACTGGCCGTAAGCGCCTCTCTAAGCCCTGCCTCCTGTTCTTCCCGGGTTTTGGTCGCATCCAGCTCGAGGTAGAAATCTTGCGTGGCATCAAGGGTCTGAATAGCCCAGTGAGCCCGGGTTTGGCCGCGCTTGGTACGGTCGGTAACTAGGCTCGCGGTGCAGCCGAACCCAAAGTGATAGGTGCCGCCAAAGCCCAGTGCTCGCTGATAGGCCGCCATGGCCAAGGCTCTGGCTGTCGCTTGCGACGCGGCCTGCTCTGGTGGTGCTCCCAGCAGATCGGCCAGTGCTTGCTCAGCATAGGGTATGGAGCCATCCAGCAGCGTGCGCGAGGCACCGGGTACCGCCAGCAGTTCAGACAGCAGCGACGCACCCCCGCCGGTTATATGGAATACCCCGCGCCAGTGAGAGTCGTGTAAGGCCTGTATGGTGCTCATCGAATTTTGGTTAGGTAGACGTACCCAAAAACTGTTTGACCCGTGCAACAAATCTTTCGAGTTGGTCATGGTGCACCCAGTGTCCGGCGCCGGCGAAGGCCTCTACTTCCAGCGGACAGTTAAAAGCCTTGGTGCGGCCGTCGGCAATTGGGTCCGATGCCCAAGACTCCAGACCACGCACCAACAGAGTCGGGCATGTAATGTCGCCGAGGAGTTTGCCCACCTCGTCAAACGGCACGCCAATGGGAGCGAAGTTGCGCACGTAGTTGTCGAATTTCCAGCTATAGGTACCGTCTTCGTTCTGATTGCTGCCATGAATGGTCAAGTGTCGGGCTTGGTCCTCGGACAAATGCGGGTTCTCGGCCTGCATGCGCTGAAAGGCTTCCTCCAGGGAGGGATATCGTCTTACCAAACGTCCTGATGACTTACGAATGCCGTCCATCCAGTTGTGCAGCCGCTGGCCCATGTTCTGGCCCATACGTTCCTTTATCATTGCGGGTGGCGGTCCCATGCCTTCAATGGCGACAAGCTTATTGACCCTGTCGGGGTGAAGGGCGGTGTATAGCAGAGAGATAGACCCGCCTAGAGAGTGGCCGATGACGGTAACCGGCGACATCTGCTTTTGATGCAGGAGTTGGGCAATGTCGTAGACGTAGTCGATTTGGTTATAGCTGCCGCCGATCATCCATTCGCTGTCGCCATGACCGCGCAAATCTGGCGCGATGATGTGGTAATCGTGACGTAAGTGCTCGGCAACCCAATCCCAGTTGCGACAATGATCTCGGCCGCCGTGAATCAAGATCATGGGCGGCGCATCAGGGTTCCCCCAGTCGATGTAGTGCAGTCGCAGGCGCTGAGAAAAATAGGTATGGGAAGTGGGGCCCGAGGTAACGGTCATAAAACGAATCCTGACTGACAAGGTATGCAATGAATTGAGCAGTATAAATCAGCGGTCCTCTGCGGTGGCGGCTAATTCAGCAAAGCTGCCCGTCGGATCGACATTTTGGCGATGATCGCCTCGATAACGAAGCCCAAGATCAGGGTAAAGGTGGCCGCAACATGATCGAGCCAACCGAGCGAAAACAGTATTTGGGCGCAGGCGTAAATACCAATCACCCGCACGATGCTGCCATAAGCCATGCCGGATGTTTGGCGCGCCATCATCAGATGCGAGTGAAAGTAGTTGCGGTAAATAATGATCGTCGGCATCAAACACATAATCAGGGTCGCGTCTCGAGACAACGATAACAGTTGGGGCGGTAGTCCCATGAGCGAGCCCCACAGCAAGCTGTGCAGCGGCGTCAAGCTGAAGGCAAGCATCATGGCAGTAATGCCCGCGCCTACAAAGATCATGAACCGACGCTTGCTGGGCAGATCGTCGAAGCCAAAACTGATGAAAAAGTGTCGGAACTGATTGGCAGCCTGCTGAAAGATCATGCTGAAATCGAAGGCAACGCGCAGAGCCGCAATGGTCGCAATACCGTCCGGTGTGCGTGCTACAAAGGCGAATAGGATCGGGCGGCTGAGGGCGAACATGACCCCAGTGGTAGAGACCGGAATGAAAAACCCCCACAACTCTTGAAACTTAACGGTTTCATGTTCGCGCTGTTGTGGCGGCTGGTATAGGCGAAAACGCGCCCAAAGCAGCAGGCAGAGCATGACGATAACCCCAAGTGTCTCCGCACCTACCACAACGTAGGCTGGCTTTATGGCCAGCGCCAAGCCGGTGAGCAGGGTAGCGATGACCACAGCCAGGTAGATGAAGTTAATCGCGGTCATCCA
>JAYYHB010000359.1:0-4992 GCA_036157095.1 Pseudomonadota bacterium | reverse complement strand
ATCGAACCAAGGAAGTTCAAACCCAGCGAAATGAGCGAGCCTTGGCCATCAATGCGCTTGCCCAGGAGCGGCAAGACAGAGTCCGACAACGAGACGTACTTCTAGCCGACAGCGAACGTCTACGCACGCTCCTCGCACAACTGCGCAGCGAGTTATCCACCCTCGATGGCAGGGCATTTGCCGCCGCCAAGGGCCGATTGCCTTCGCCAATAACAGGGCGCATCAGACACTCTTTTGGCAAACCCCGCGCAGACACCAATTTGAGCTGGCAGGGCATCGATCTCGCCGCCGACGTGGGCGATACCGTCAGCGCTGTGTTTCGAGGCAGGGTGGTGTTCAGTGACTGGCTCCGCGGTTTCGGGCTCATCGCCATTGTCGATCACGGCGGCGGCTATATGACGCTCTACGGACACGCTGATGCGCTGCTGAAAAGCGCAGGGGATTGGGTGGAGAGCGGTGAACCAATTGCAGAAGCAGGCGATAGTGGCGGCGGATATGAGCCAGGAATCTACTTTGAGCTGCGCTACGATGGCGCAGGACAAAACCCAGCCGCATGGCTAATCAAATGAGCAGCAAACCCTCGGTAACGCGCCGCACCCTGATATTGGGCGTGCTATGCGGAGTTATTGCCGGGATGTT
This sequence comes from Pseudomonadota bacterium, assembly GCA_036157095.1. Taxonomy (GTDB): domain Bacteria; phylum Pseudomonadota; class Gammaproteobacteria; order Pseudomonadales; family Azotimanducaceae; genus UBA4421. Next base: position 4,353 of record JAYYHB010000359.1, on the reverse strand, counting down.
GCTGTCTCGAGGATTAATGGATGAGACCGCACAACTAGGTTCGCTTTCATTGCGCAGCCTTGATGAGGCGAACCGTCTGCTAATTGAGCATTATCAAGCACCCCTAAATGAAAGCGTGCTAACCGACGCCGCTCTTCAAGGTATGGTCGGCACGCTAGACGAGCACTCTAAGGTACTGAGTGAAAGAGCCTATGCCCAACTCAAAGCAAGCGCTCGCGGCACATTCACCGGTGTTGGCATGCAAGTCGGTTTACGCGACGAACGGTTTTCTGTGCAAAGAATACTGCCCAACTCTCCAGCAGCGTCCGCTGATATCAAGGTAGGCGATGTGATCGTCAAAATCGATGATCGAGACGTTGTAGGGTGGCAACTCAGCCGCTTAATTGATCACCTGCGCGGTACCGTTGGCACTTATGTGGATCTAGAGCTGGTTCGAGTCGAAAATGAGGATCTGCCTCGGCAAACGAAAACTGTATCGGTAGTACTTGAGCGCCAAGAGCTTAAAGCCGCCTACTTTCGCACACGCCTTTTGGAAAATAGGGTTGTTTATGCAGCAGCCGAGCAGTGTTATGACACCTTGGCCCAAGACATAAAGGGCGCTCTGCGCGGAAAGACCGAACCCACAACTGATGTCCCGATCAAAGGGCTGGTGCTCGATCTGCGCGGCAACCCCGGCGGCACGTTAACTTGTGCCGTCAGTACCGTTGATCTGTTTATCGACAGCGGCAACATCGTCAGCACCCAAAGCTATCGCGGACTTGAGTCCTATCAGGCGAGCAGAACCACGCCTTACCTATCCTTGCCGCTCGCTATTTTAGTAGATGGCGGGACCGCCTCGGCTGCTGAAATTATTGTGGGCGCACTGCAGGATCATGGACGCGCAACCGTGGTGGGTAGCCAGACCTTCGGCAAGGGCAGTGTACAAACACTGCTCTCACCGCTGGCGAATGGTAGCGCTCTGAAAATCACTACCGCACGCTATCTCACGCCAAGGGGGCGATCATTTAGTGAGATAGGATTGCTGCCCGATATTGAAGTAAGCTCTTTGGACGAGAATGCGGCAATTAGGGCAGCTCTGCAGGCGATCGCTGACCCTGAGGTGATATCGGCTCCATCAAGCGTCGAGTAAGGCCTGCCCTGCAGCCACATCTAGAGTGCCTTCGTAGATCGCTCGTCCGGTAATCGCACCCATCAGCAGAGTGGTATCTTCTGCAAAGGCCTCCTTCAACGCCTGCAAATCAGCCAAAGCGGTGACACCCCCCGACGCTACTACCGGTAACTGGGCGGCTCTCGCAAGAGCCAGGGTCGATGTCACGTTAAGGCCCTGCATCATGCCGTCGCGATCTATATCGGTATAGATAATGCCTGCCAAAGGTAGGTCGGACAAATCGCGGACAAAATCATGGGCGTCGACACCGGTTTCCTTATCCCAACCCTCGGTGGCCACGACTCCACTTCGCGCATCCAAACCCAACAAAATATTGCTGGGATAAGCGGTAGCCATGGACCGTAAAAAATCCGGGTCATTGACGGCCTTGGTACCCAGGATCAAGCCCTGCACTCCAGCGTCCAAGTAGGCCTCGATGATTGGCTGGCTACGAATGCCACCACCGACCTGAACAGGGACATCGCCCATCGCAGAGACCATCTGCCGAATAAGGTTGCCGTTCCGAGGCATTCCTGCAAAGGCGCCATCGAGATCCACGATATGCAGACGTCTCGCACCCTGCTCCTTCCAATGTTCAGCCATGGCCACTGGGTCGCTGGAAAACACGGTGGAATCGTCCATGCGGCCCTGACGTAAACGCACGCATTGGCCTTCTTTTAGATCAATAGCCGGAATCAGTAGCACGCTTACAGACTACCCTTAGTGGACGGCACGATGCCTGTCATCCGCTGGTCCTCGGCAACCGCCATCCGCAGGGCGCGCCCAAAGGCTTTAAATAGCGTTTCTGCTTGGTGATGGGCGTTGTCGCCGAGCAAGTTATCTAGGTGCAGAGTCATCATCGAGTGATTGACCAAACCCTGGAAAAATTCCCTCAGCAGATCGACGTCGAAGTCTCCTACCCGCGCCCGGGTATAGTCCACCCGATAGTGAAGGCCTGGGCGACCAGAAAGATCGACAACGGCTCGCGAGAGCGCCTCATCCAAGGGCACATAGGCATGTCCGTAACGAGTCAGCCCGCTTTTGTCGCCCAATGCGTCGTTCAGAGCTTGTCCCAGGACGATGCCAATATCTTCGACCATGTGATGCGCGTCGACCTCTAAATCCCCAGAGGCTTCCACATGAATGTCGATCATCCCATGGCGGGCAATCTGCGTGAGCATGTGGTCAAAAAATGGCAAGCCGGTATCGAAGTGACTGGTGCCATTGCCATCGAGGTTGATACTGAGCTTAATTTGAGTTTCGGTGGTGTCGCGATGAATTGAAGCCTGACGCACGCTGATCTCTCTTAACAAAAAAGTTGGATTTGCTTTGCGCGCCTTGATGAGCTTCCCTATCGCGCGCAAGCGATGAGGAGTTTAGCTGCCTTTGCCGAACAATGCAGACTTGAAGACCGACGCGGTTCGCCCGGTTTCGGTCGATCTCTTTACCGAGAAGCTCCTTACCTAAGCGCTATTAACCTAGGCGTTGTCGCCGGAGCTTGCTACAGCCGGTCCATCAGATCGCCATGTGGCAAAAACCGGTTGTCAGTATTCGTTTTGATCCAAGCGCTCAATTCAGGCGTCATTTCTTTACGTGCTTTCATGACGCGTACCAGTTTAATCACCGCAGACTTCGCACCAGCCTGCCAGCTAGAAAACTGGCCTTCACCCAAGGTGAAAAGCCGTATAAGCGCGACCAAATCCTGTGTCGATAAGTCCTGTGCTACCGCACTCCAACCAGCGTGCGTAACAGCGGGTACCAGGGCCGCCACCTCGTCTGTGGTTAAGCACAGCTGAGCGCCCTCATCTTGGGCGTGGGCAGCCGATATCGCTTGCTCCACAAGGGCATTACCGAGCTCTGCCGAAGCTTGCGACGGGTCGAATTGTTGCGGATCGAAGCTGTTAACGCTCATATACACCTCTCGCATATTTTTGGGCAAAAAATCTAATCAACCAGCGAGTTCAGCTGCTTCTCCAGTCTACTGCATATCGCCAAGCTTGCTGCGATCCTAAAGTGCGGACGGCTCCGCGCAAACAACGTTGCCGGCCTGCCGAGAAGTACCTACATTGCCATCGCGAGCTTCGGGTTACGCATCACTACCAATACGGGCGCTGACGCCATGAGAGATACTCATGATTAAACGGTTTTTCATAACGCTCATCTTTATCCTCGTTGTACTGGTCGCTGGGCTCGGATACTACTTGAGTGACGAGGAGACTTTGAAGAAGGAGCTTAGCGCGCAGATGAGAATCGCCAGCGGCTATCAAGTCGAGATTCTAGGCGACCTGAATTGGCAAGTAGTGCCGAAATTGGGATTAGCTGCCACGAACATTAAGCTGCACGACGGCGAGATCCAAATCCATGTGAGCAAAATTAGGGTCGGACTCAGCCTGTCAGAGCTGACCAAGTCGCCTGAAAAATGGCGGCTAGATGACCTAATTTTGAATGAAGTGAGAATAAAGGAAGCAGGCTTCCGCGTGCAGGAATTTGCAATGCAAGGTTTCGCCCTGGGTCAAGCCACGCCGTTTCAGTCACAGATATTAATGCTAAAAGCAGGTGAACCGAGTGAAGTTAGGGAAGGCGCCGCCCCGGTGAACCTATCTGGCACTCTGACTTATGCGCTATCCGATTCGAAGGCAGTTCCCAGCGCGACTTTGTCTTATCTTATACTTTCCCAGACGACCGTTAACACTCGATTGGGTGAAATACCTGTCGCCGCTGGTTGCACAGCCTGGCTGAAGGAGATCGATAGGGCGGCAGTCAGCCAAACCGACACCCTCGACAGATATAATGGACAAATGGACTGCACATTAGCTCAGTTTAGTGTGCGCAGCGTTAGCTGGCCCGAGAGCGAAGTATCGTTGGCGGTTGAAGACGGCAAACTCAGCACCACTCTGCAGGCGGCTAATGGGAGCATAAACATACAAAAATTTAAAGAAACCGTTACCAGCATCAGCGCTCTCGCAGGGAAAGAAAACCCTGCCGCGAACTGGCCTAATGTCATGCAGTATCAACGTCTCCTTATAACTGCATCGTTGCAGGACGAGCAGGTGGTCGCAGATGCCAACCTCGATAACCTTGATGTCGCGATGCGGGGCACGCTAGCGCAAGCGGACAGTGTGCTAAATCTCAAAGGTACCCTAACCGTTCAACGAGCTACCGCCGATCAACTGATTCGGCTCGATCCGCTATTTACTGGCTTGCCA